>JAOPVV010000345.1 GCA_025966005.1 Frankiales bacterium | reverse complement strand
ACCACGACCGGCGGCTCGGGCGGCGCCACCACCCCGTCCGGCGGCGGGACCACGACGACCGGCAGCGGCGGTACCGCGCCGGTGACCGGTGCGGCGCCGGCGCCGGGCGACAAGGGCACCACCACCGGCATTGACCTCAAGGCCAAGACGGTCAAGATCGCGCTGCACGGGCCGCTGACGGGCGCCGGCGTGCCGCAGGAGTCGTTCCGCACCGGCACGCCCAAGTACTGGAACGACGGGCCCGGCGGCAAGCCGCGGCTGCTCAAGAACGGCTTCCGCGTGATCGCCGAGGCCATCGACGACAAGTACAACGCCCCGGACGCGCTGCGGGCCTGCAACGCCGCCGCGAAGGAGTACTTCCTCATCGTCGGCGGCGCCGGCACCGACCAGATCCAGGCCTGCGCCCAGTCGCAGGTGCTGCGCCGCGGCAACGTCCCGTACCTGTCGGCGGGCGTCACCGAGTCCGGCCTCGGCGCGCTGCCCAACTACTTCGCCACCTCGCTGACCTACAAGCAGCAGGGCCCCCTGGTCGTGAAGATGGCCAAGGACAACGGCTTCTTCGCCGGCAAGTGGGCGGTCGTCATCACCGAGGGCCCGAACTTCGCCGATGCCCGTACCTCGATCGTCGACGCGCTCAAGGCGAACGGTGCGCAGTTCGACCCGAGCAAGGACGTCTACCTCACCGACAAGGCGCCGCAGAACTGCTCGGCCCTCGGCACCCAGGTCCGCGGCGGCGGCTACGGCACCATCTACTTCCTCGGACAGCCCGCCTTCTTCGCGCAGTGCGTCGGCGTCATCGGCGCGGGCCCGACCTACACCGGACCGGGGCCGTCGTTCGGGATCAACACCGTGGCCCGGCTCGCCTGCGGTGCGGCCGCCGGCCAGTACAAGGGCTTCTACCTGCACCCGGCCACCGGCCTGGACCAGGCGGCCAAGCGGGCGCCCGGCGTCTCGTTCCAGGACGACATCGAGTACCAGATCTACGGCGCCATGCAGGGCCTCGAGGCCGCGTTCAACAAGGTCGAGGGCACGCTCACCCGCGAGAAGTTCATCGCCGCCCTGCGCGGCTCGTCGATTCCGGACGGCATCGCGCCCGGCGCGAGCTACGTCGGGGACGTGCGCTTCGGCGGCAAGGCGGCCTTCGCGCTCAAGGCGAACTGCTCCACCAACCAGTACGCGACGCTGAAGCAGTACGCCAAGTGAGGCGTCGCCAGCGGCACCGGGAGGTGGCCGTCCCGTGCTGATGGCCCTCGACGTCGTCGCCCCCGCGCTGTCGGGTGCCATCCAGGGAGCGGTCTACGGACTGCTCGGTCTCGGCCTCGTGCTGCTCTACAAGAGCAACCGGGTCTTCAACTTCGCGCAGGCCGAGTTCGGCACCAGCGCCGCGTTCGCCGTGCTGTTCGCCGACAACGGCACCGGCCCGCTGCCGAACCTGCCGCTGCCGCTCGCGGTCGTGTTCGGGCTGCTGGTCGCCACCGGGCTCGGACTGCTCACCGAGCGGCTCGTCGTCCGGCCGCTGTTCTCCGCCCCGAAGGTCACGCTGGTCGTCGCGACGGCGGGCGTGACGCTGCTGCTCATCTCGGTGCAGGGCTTCCTGGCCGGGGCCGAGCCGTCGGTGCTGCAGCCGCTGTTCGCCGGCGACGTGTTCGACACCGGATCGGTGCGGGTGACCCGGCAGCAGCTGGTCATCGTCCTGGTCCTCGTCGTGCTCGCCGCGGCGTCCGCGCTGTTCTTCAGCCGCACCCGCACCGGCACCGCGATCATCGCCGTGTCGCAGGAACCGACGGCGACGAGCCTGGTCGGCATCAGCGTCACACGCACGTCCTCGCTCACCTGGGGCCTGGCCGGGCTCCTCGGCGGCATCGCCGGCATCCTGCTGTCCGGCAGCACGGGCTTCGTCTCACCGGGCTCGCTGACCGGCCTGGCCCTGATCCCGGCCTTCACCGCCGCCGTCTTCGGGGGCATCACCAGCCTGCCGGGGGCCTTCCTCGGCGGCGTGGTCATCGGGGTCGTGGAGGCCCTCGCGCAGTCGAACATCCCCAAGGACGTGCTGCCCGGGTCGGGTCGCGTCGTGCTGTTCGTCGCCCTGCTCAGCGTCCTGCTGATCCGTCCCGCCGGCCTGCTCGGCAAGGAGGCCTGATGACCGCCGTCGTCGACCCGCCGGTCGGGCGCACACCGCCCGCGGCCGGGCCGGACCGCGCCGCGGAGGCGGTCGCCCGTCCGCGCCGGGAGTTCGGACCGGTCCGCTGGGTGCCGCGCGCCGTCGTGCTGCTGGCCCTGGCCTGGTGGGCGCTGGTCTACGTCCCCGGGACGTTCGCCTACTCCGCCTTCGCCGCGGACGCCTGCATCTACGCGATCATCGGGCTCAGCCTGAACATCGTCATCGGCTACACCGGCCAGCTGTCCCTGGGCCACCAGGGCTTCGTCGGCGTGGGCGCCTTCGCCGCCGCGTACAGCCTGACCGTGCAGGAGGTCCCCTTCGCCGCGACCTTCGTCATCGCGGCGGGGCTCGCCGCGGTGTTCGCCCTCGTGCTCGGGCTGGTGGCGCTGCGCATCACCGGCCTGTACCTGGCGCTGATCACGCTGGTCTTCGGGCTGACGCTGGAGGGCTCGCTGTTCGAGATCCCGCGCTTCACCAACGGCGGGGCCGGCCAGCCGGCCGACCGGCCGCAGTTCTTGTTCGACGACGGCCGCTTCTACCTGTTCTGCCTCGCCTTCCTGGTGCTGGCCTGCTACGTCGACTACCGGCTGCTCAGGAGCAAGACGGGCCGGGCGCTGCTGGCGCTGAAGGAGAACGAGCGGGTCGCCGAGGCCTTCGGCATCAACGTCACGGCGTTCAAGCTCATCGCCTTCACGCTGTCCGGGGCGCTCGCCGGCGTCGCGGGGGCGTTGTTCGCCTACCGGATCGGCATCGTCACCGGCTCGGGCTTCGGCTTCTTCCTCGCGCTGACCTTCGTGCTGATGACCGTCGTGGGCGGGCTCGGCGACCGGCTGGGCGTGATCATGGGCTCGTCGTTCTTCGCGGTGCTGCCCTTCCTGCTCGAGGACTCGCCGCTCAAGCGGGCCGAGGAGGCCATCGCCGGCGTCCTGTCCTTCGGTGACGCCGGGACCGAGGCCAACATCATCCAGTTCTTCCCGCAAGCGCTCGGGGCGCTGCTGCTGCTCCTGACGCTGGTGCAGTTCCCCGGCGGCCTGGCGCAGCAGGTGCGCCCGTTCACCGACTGGCTCAAGGGCGAGCCGTTCGACGCGCGGGCGCTGCTGCCCCACCGCGGCTCGAGCGGCCCCGGCACCGTGGAGGGCTCCAGTGTCCGTGCTTGAGGTGAGGGACCTCGCGATCCGCTTCGGCGGCCTGCAGGCCCTGCAGGGGTTGGACCTGGACGTCAACGAGTACGAGATCGTGGGACTGATCGGGCCGAACGGCGCCGGCAAGACGACC
Organism: Frankiales bacterium; assembly: GCA_025966005.1. GTDB lineage: Bacteria > Actinomycetota > Actinomycetes > Mycobacteriales > SCTD01 > SCTD01. The sequence goes on along the minus strand of JAOPVV010000345.1, from coordinate 22,190 downwards.
GCCTTCAACTGCATCACGGGCTTCTACACGCCCAACGAGGGCACCGTCCGCTACCGCGGCCAGGACGTCACCACGGCCCCGCCGCACGTGAAGGCGGCGATGGGCTTCGGGCGCACCTTCCAGAACGTCGGCATGGTCAAGAGCGCGACGGCCATGGAGAACCTCAAGACCGCCCAGCACGCCAAGGCCGGCTACGGCGTCGCGGCCGGCCTGCTCGGCACCGCGGCGACCGGACGCCGCGAGCGCGTCCTCGAGGCCAAGGCGAACGCGATCCTGGACCTGCTCGGCCTGTCCGCGATCCGGGACGAGCGCGTCGGCGGGCAGTCCTACGGCACCCTCAAGCTGCTCGAGCTGGGCTGCGCGCTGGCCACCGACCCCGACCTTCTGCTGCTCGACGAGCCGACGTCGGGCATGGGACCGGACGAGTCCGACGAGCTCGGCGAGCGGCTGCTGGCGCTGCGCCGGGAGTTCGCGCTGACCATGCTCGTCATCGAGCACCACGTCCCGCTGGTGCTGCGCGTCTGCGACCACGTGTACGTCCTGAACTTCGGACGGCTGCTGGCGGAGGGCAAGCCGTCGGTCATCCAGACCCACCCGGAGGTGGTCGCGGCCTACCTCGGCGGCGAGGCGCCGGAGGCGCTCGCGCAGACGCACGAGACGGCCGAGGACGCCGCCCTCGACGCCGTGACCGAGCAGGCGGTCCGCGAGCACCAGGTCGTCGAGCACCGGGTCGTCGAGCACGGTGCCGTCGAGGCGGTCGCCGCGCCGCGTCCCCGCAAGGCCCCGGTGAAGCGGGCGTCGACCCGCCGTCCGGTCGCGCTCGACGACCCGCCGACCGAGGAGCTCGCCGTCCCGCTGCGGCCGCGGCGCCGCCCCGCACCCACCCGGAAGGACACCTCGTCATGAGCCTGCTCGAGGTGGAGGGCCTGCGCACCGGTTACGGCGCACTGCCTGTCCTGCAGGGCATCTCGTTCTCCGTCGAGGAGGGCGAGACCGCCGTCATCTTCGGGCTCAACGGGGCCGGCAAGACCACGACGGTCAACTGCCTGGCGGGCGTGCTGCCCGTCTGGGGCGGCGAGGTCCGCTTCGACGGCAAGAAGATCTCCGGCAAGGACGCCCCCGGCATCGTCCGGGCCGGGGTCGCCCTGTCGCCCGAGGGCCGGCGCGTGTGGCCGGGGCTGTCGGTGCTCAAGAACCTCGAGCTCGGGGCGTGGGTGCGCAAGGACCGCCACGAGGTCGCGGGCACCATCGCGCAGGTCTTCGGCTACTTCCCGCGGCTGGACGAGCGCAAGGACCAGCTGGCCGGCACGCTGTCCGGTGGCGAGCAGCAGATGCTCGCGATCGGCCGGGCGATCATGAGCCGGCCCCGGCTGCTGATGATCGACGAGGCGTCGCTGGGACTGTCGCCCAAGCTCGCCCAGACCGTCTTCCAGGTCGTCTCGCAGATCAACGACGACGGCACCACCGTGATCATCGTCGAGCAGAACGTCGGCGTTCTGCCCTACGCCGACCAGGCGCTGATCATGGAGAAGGGCGCGCTCACCTTCGACGGTCGCGGTGCCGAGCTCGAGGAGTCGGGCGAGCTCCGGCGGACCTACCTCGGAGAGGCCGCCGCGGCCGCGCACTGACTGCGGGTCGGCCCGCACCCGCTGCCCGCCGCAGTCGGGCTCGCACTCTCGCGGGGCAGGCGGGTGCGGGCGGCCGGTCTACCCCGTCAGGGTGCGGCAGCGCCGACCCGCGGCGAGCGTGCGCCCGGCGGCGGCACGCGCACTCGCGCGAGGGAGTCCACGGCAAGCCCCGCGAGAGTGCGGGAGGCGACGGCCCGCCGCTGTCGTGCGAGCTACCGGACGGTGACGTCGACGGCGGCCGTGTCGGGCTGGCAGACGCGGCAGGCCTTGAGCGAGCGGGCCTGCGCCTCGGCCGGGGTCAGGTAGCCGGTGGCCTCGCGGCCGTCGACGAGGCGGCAGCCCGGCACGTGGTAGCTGGCGGTGCCGGCCACGACGAGCCCCGACAGGTCGCGCGGCGCGTCGGCCTCGGCGCGCCGTCCCTGGCCCTCGAGGAACGCCTCGGCGAGCAGGTCGAGCTTGGACTCGAGCAGCGCGCGGTCCTCGCGGGCGCCCTGCACCACGAGCATGGCCGCGCCCAGCACCACCAGCGCCAGGCCCAGCAGGCCGCCGGAGATGAGGTACGGCACCTGCGCGAGGACGGTGAGCTGCCCGGCCGCGCCGTTGATCCCGAGAGCGATGGCGAGCAGTCCCACGGCGGCGAGCGCGAGGCCCGCGCGGCCACCGAAGCGTCCGAGCTGCGTGAGCGGGGGAGGCGTCATGGGGGTCCTCATCGGTCCGGGGGCGGAGGTCTTCCCGAGGACTTCGCCGTCCGGCGGCAGACTCCTGCCGCCGGACGTGCCAGGCTCGACCCGAGAGGCGAGACGACCACCCGGGGCGACCAGGAGGGGGACGGCGATGACCGCGACGACGCCCACCGGGAGCGTGCTGCAGGACGAGCAGGGGCTGGTGCTCGTGTTCGACCGCGTGCTGGACGCCGGCGCCGCCGACGTCTGGGCGGCCCTGACCGAGCCGGCTCGCGTCGCGCGCTGGTTCGGCACGGTCACGGGTGATCCCGCGACCGGCGAGGTCGAGGTCCGGATGACCGCCGAGGGCGCCGACGCCGCCGAGCCGGTGCAGCTCGTCGAGTGCCGGCCGGCGTCCCTGCTGGTCGTCGACCTGCCCAGCCCGGACGGCACCTGGCGGGTGTCGGTCGCGCTCGAGCGCCGGGGCGCGCGGACCGAGCTGCGCTTCGAGCAGCGGCTCGCCGAGCCGTACGACGCGACGAGCATCGGACCGGGCTGGCAGTACTACCTCGACCGGCTGATGGCGGTGGTCGCCGGTGAGCCGGTGCCGGAGGGCTTCGACGAGTACCTGCTGCTGGCCGACGCCTACGCACTGCCGTCGTAGGGGACCGCCGTCGGGACGGCCCGCGCGTGCCGGGTCAACGGGCCCGTCGCCCGCGGCGCGCGCGCAGGTAGTCGCTCACGACGTACTCACCCAGGCGCGCAGGGTCGGGGGCGAAGACGCGGCCGCCGTTGCGCGCCGCCAGCGACTCGACGAAGTCGACCAGCCGCGGCTCGTCGTCCAGCATGAACACGTTGATGGTCGCGCCGCGCCGGGTGATCCGCTCGACCTCGGCCATCGTGAGCTCGAGGGTCTCGGGCAGCGGCGGCCAGCAGAACTCGGCCCTGCCGCTGCGGGTGAGGTGCGCGGTCGGCTCGCCGTCGGTGACGACGAGCACGACGGGCTCGGAGTCGGGGTGCCTGCCGAGGTGCCGGCCGGCCAGCACGAGCGCGTGCTGCAGGTTCGTGCCCTGCACCCGCTGGGCGTCCAGGCCCGCGAGCCTCTCGGGCGAGAGCACCTGCGCGTAGTCGCTGAAGCCGATGATCTCGATCGCGTCCTGCGGGTACTTCGTCGTCACCAGTGAGTGCAGTGCGAGCGCGGTCTGCTTGGCGGTGCCCCAGGTGCCGCGCAGCTCCATCGAGAACGACAGGTCGACGAGCAGTGCCACGCAGGCGGACGTCCGGCGCTCGGTCTCGACCACCTCGAAGTCGTCGACGTGCAGCTCGACCCGCGACCGCCCGTCGGCCGGCCGGGTCGCGCCGGTGCGCAGCACCGCGTTGCGGACGGTGCGCACCACGTCCAGCGGCTGCTCGTCGCCGAACAGCCAGGCGCGCGAGGAGCCGGTGATGTCGCCGGCGGCGCCTGCGTCGCGGACGTCGTGGCCGCCGCGTCCGCCGGCCTCGAGCGTCGAGAACACCTTGCGCAGGGCGGTCGCGCCGACCCGGCGGACGGCGCGCGGCGACAGCTCGAGCTTGCCGCGCTCGTCGCGCACGAGGTAGCCCTGCTCGAGCAGCTCGCGCTCGATCCGGCGCAGCGCCGCGACGTCGTCGACCGCCGACCGGCCGAGGGCGCGCTGCACGGCAGCCTCGTCGACGTCGTCGAGCGAGGCGCCGGGGTAGTCCTGGCCCAGGGCGGCCTCGAGGTCGTCGAGGTCGGCGAGCTCCTCCAGGGCGGTCGTGGCGTCACCCATCCCCAGCCCCTGCTCGCCCCTCATCCGCTCCTTGCCGCCCCAGGGCAGGTCGGGGCGGGCGTTGCGCAGGCTGTCGCCGACCTGCGCCATCTGCGCCGCGAGGTCCATATCCATCGCCCCTTGCACGAGCTCGCCGAGCTCCTGGCGCTGCTGCGGCGTGAGCGAGTCCATCAGGCGCTGCTGGGCCGCGGCCCGCCGGGCGAGGTCGTCGACGAGCTCCTCGAGGTCCTTCGGCCCGGAGGGGAAGAAGTCCCCGTGCTGGGCCATGAACTCGTCGAACTGCTCCTGCGTGTGCTGGCCCCTGGCGTCGGCGTCGAGCATCGCGTTGAGGTCGGACAGCATGTCCTTGACGGCCTGCATCGCCTCGGGCGAGGCGCTCTCGAGCGCCTCCTTCATGCCCCGGAACTGGCTGTCGAGGACCTCGCGGCGGAGCAGGTCGTCGATCGACTCGTAGACGGCGCGGGCCTCGTCGCTGCGCCACGGGTAGGGCTTGAGGGCCTGGACGGCGCGTGCCGTGTCGGTCGGCAGGGTCTCGAGCTCGAGCTCGGCCATCCGGGCGCTGTCGTCCGGGTCGGGGAACAGCTCCTGCCGCTCGAGCTCGACGGCCCGGTCGAGCAGCTCGCGCACCTCCTGCAGGGTGCCGTCGAGCTGGCCCTTCTGCCGGGCCTGCCGCTGGCGCCTGGCGACCTGCCGACGCAGGTCGTCGAGACCGCGCAGGCCATCGGCGCCCTGGCGCAGCAGGTCGCGCAGCGCCTGGCGCGGGCTGGCGCCGTCGAGCACCGACTCGCCGATCGCGTCCAGGGCCGAGGCGACGTCGTACGGCGGCTCGAGCGGGTCGCGTCCGCCGGACCACGATCCGTAGCGGTAGGCCGCGCCGCTCATGCCCGCCCGGCCTTCGCGTTGAGGTAGCGGCTGACGGCCTGGACGGCGAACCCCCCTGCCAGCACGACGAACCCGACGAAGGGCGGCAGCCAGGCGCCGGTGACGAGCTTGGCTGGCACCAGTGTCACCAGCAGCACCAGGACGATCTGGACGAGCCCGGCGAGCAGCGCCTGCCGGCGGCCCAGCAGGGCGAAGTCGTACAGCGGTGGCAGCCGTGACAGCCGGTGGACGCGGGCCCGCTCGGTGCGCCGGGCGGCCTTGTCGTACAGCGGCCGGTCAGCGTCCGCCACGGCCGCCGCCCTTCTGGTCGAAAAAGGCCTGGTAGGCCACGTCGCGGCGCAGCCGGACGGCGTCGCGCACCGGCTGCATCATCGGCCGCACGACGAGCACGTACAGCAGGACCGCCGCCGGCAGGACCATCCAGTCGGGCAGTCCGCTCGAGAGGAGCGCGACCGAGACGGCGACGAACAGCACCAGCGCGACGACGCCCGTCAGCAGGACCCGCCGGCGCAGGGCCGCCGTGTCGATCAGGTGCGGGTCGGTCCGGGTCACCCGCCGTACACCGTCCTGCCGGCGATCTCGTCCTTGGCGAGCCGGCGGTTCAGGTGCAGGCCCTCGAGGGCGAACTCGACGGCGGCGGCCGCGAGGCCGGGCGACTCCTCCTCCACGCCCAGGCGGGCGAGCAGGACGGCCAGGCCCGGGACGGTGCCGAGCCGGCCCAGCAGCTCCGCGGCAGGCACGAGGTCGCCGGTCTCGACGGTGGCGCCCTCGTCGAAGCGGCTCTGCAGGCCCGACAGGTCGGTGCCGGCGAGCAGCGCCCGGAAGGCGTCGGCGGTGGCCCGGCGCAGCAGGTGGTGCAGCACCTCGAGCTCGCGGCCCTCCTCGGCCGACTCGAACTCGACCTTGCCGCGGGAGGCGGCGACCACCGCCGGCAGGTCGCAGACGCGGGCAACGGCCTGCGGCTCGCCGGTGATGGCGGCCCGGCGGACGGCGGAGGCGGCGACGGTCTCGGCCGACGCCACGGCGAAGCGGGCGCTGACCCCCGAGCGCTGGTCGACCTGCGGCGAGTCGCGCACCAGGCGCGTGTAGCGCGCGACCACCTGCAGCAGGTGGTCGGGGACGGTCACCGCGGTCCCGGGCCAGTCCAGGACCGCCTCCTGGCGGATGAGACGGACCTCGTCCTCGAGCGCCAGCGGGTAGTGCGTGCGGACCTCGGCGCCGAAGCGGTCCTTGAGCGGCGTGATGATGCGTCCGCGGTTGGTGTAGTCCTCGGGGTTGGCGCTCGCGACCAGCAGCAGGTCCAGCGGCAGGCGCAGCGGGTAGCCGCGCACCTGGATGTCGCGCTCCTCCAGCACGTTCAGCAGCGCGACCTGGATGCGCTCGGCGAGGTCGGGCAGCTCGTTGACGCTGAAGATGCCGCGGTTGGTGCGGGGCACCAGCCCGTAGTGCACGGTCTCGGGGTCGCCCATCGTGCGTCCCTCCGCGACCTTGATCGGGTCGACGTCGCCGATCAGGTCGCCGACGGAGGTGTCGGGGGTCGCGAGCTTCTCGCCGTACCGCTCGTCGCGTGGCTTCCACGACACGGGCGTCGCGTCGCCGAGCTCGGCCACCAGGCGCGTGCAACGCACGCAGACGGGGGCGTACGGGTGGTCGTTGATCTCGCAGCCGGTGACGACGGGCGTCCACGCGTCGAGGAGCCCGACGAGGGTGCGGATGAGGCGGGTCTTGCCCTGCCCGCGCTCGCCGAGCAGGACGAGGTCGTGCCCGGCCAGCAGCGCCCGCTCGACCTGCGGCAGCACGGTGTCGTCGAAGCCGAGGATGCCGGGGAAGGCGGTCTGCCCGGCGGCCAGGCGCGCCAGCAGGTTGTCGCGGACCTCGGCCTTGACGGGCTTGTGCACGTGCCCGCTGTCGCGCAGGGCACCGAGGGTGGTCTGGTCCGGGGCGGGGGAGCTGCTCACCTCTCGACAGTACGTCCGGCTCGTCCGGCCTGCACGGGCCGGAGCAGGCCCCGGACGGGTGAGGCGCCGGTGCCACGGGTGCTGCCACGATGGGCCCGTGACGCGCTTCGGGGACGCCCTGGCCAGCGGCGCCGACCTGCGGGCGGTCGCCGAGCAGGCCGCGGAGCAGGCGATCGCAGGCCTGGACGCCGCGCCCGACCTCGTCTGCGTCTTCGTCTGCGCCGACGACCCCGACGACGTCGTCGCTGCCGGTGAGCAGGTGGCCCGGACGACCGGCGCCCGGGTGCTGCTCGGCTGCAGCGCCGGCGGAGTGCTCGGCGCGGGCCGGGGGATCGAGGGCGCAGGGGCGGTCAGCGTGCTGGCCGCGGTCCTGCCGGGCGTGCGGCTGCGCCCCTTCCACCTCGAGGTGATGCGGTCCGACGCCGGCGCGGCGGTCGTCGGGCTGCCGGAGCGCGACGGCGACGAGGTGGCGCTGCTGCTCGCCGACCCGTACAGCTTCCCGGCCGACGGCTTCGTGTCGCAGACCAACAGCGCGCTGCCGGGGCTGGCCGTGGTCGGCGGGCTGGCGCACGGTCCGCGCGGTGCGGGGTCGACCCGGCTGCTGCTCGACGGCCGGGCCGTCGGCCGCGGCGCCGTCGGCGTGCTGCTGCAGGGTGCCGGGGCACGCACGCTGGTCAGCCAGGGCTGCCGTCCGGTCGGCCCGGCGATGACGGTCACCGGTGCCCGCGGCAACGTCGTGCTCGAGCTCGCAGGCAGCCCGGCGCTGCAGCGGATCGAGGACCTGCTGGCCGACCTCCCGCCCGCCGAGCAGGCGCTGGCGTCCTCCGGCCTGTCGCTCGGCATCGCGATGGACGAGTACGCCGAGGACCACGACTTCCTGGTCCGCGCGATCCTCGGCGCGGAGCGCGAGACCGGCGGGCTGGTCGTCGGGGACCTCGTCGAGGTCGGCCAGACGGTGCGGCTGCAGGTCCGCGACGCCGACGCCGCCGACGCCGACCTGCGCGCGCACCTCGCGGCGTACGACCGCGACGGCGGGCAGGCCGGCGGGGCGCTGCTGTTCTCGTGCAACGGGCGTGGCGCCCACCTGTTCGGCACGGCGCACGGCGGGGCCGACCACGACGCCGTGCTCGTCCGCGACGGCCTGCGCGGTCCCGCGGTCGCCGGGTTCTTCGCCGGCGGCGAGCTCGGACCGGTCGCCGGCCGGAACCACCTGCACGGCTTCACCGCGTCGCTGCTGGCCTTCCCGCGGTAGGGCTTCAGTCGACGCAGAACTCGTTGCCCTCGATGTCCGTGAGCACCGCCCAGTGGCTGCCGTGCTCGGTCGTCGTGCGGTGGTGGGTCGCGCCGAGGGCGACGAGCCGCACGACCTCGGCGGCGACGTGCTCCGGACCGCCGACGCGGACGTCGAGGTGCAGCCGGTTCTTGGCCGTCTTGCCCTCGGGCACCCGCTGCGCGAGCAGCCGCGGACCGACGCCGTCGGGGTCGACGGCGGCCGCGAACATCCGTCCGCTGCCGGCCGGGTCGACACCCATCGCGACCAGCCCGGCGCGCGCCTGCTCGGTCAGCGGTTCGAGCTCGTAGCCCAGGACCTCGCACCAGAAGCGGAGCAGCAGCTCGGGGTCCTGCGCGTCGAACGACAGCTGCATCGTGCGGGCCATGCCGGCTCCTCCCGGTGGGATGCTCGGGCGATGACGAGCACCGTAGTCCCGAGGGTCGGTCTCGACGAGATCCGCCAGGCGCGCCGCCTGCTCGCCGGTGTCTCGCGCACGACGCCGATCGAGGGCCTGCGCGGGCTGTCGCAGCAGGTCGGCGCCCCCGTCCTGCTCAAGTGCGAGAACCTCCAGCGCACAGGATCGTTCAAGATCCGTGGGGCGTACGTCCGGATCGCTCGCCTGACCGTCGAGGAGCGCGCCCGGGGGGTCGTCGCGGCCAGCGCCGGCAACCACGCGCAGGGCGTGGCGCTGGCGGCGTCGCTGCTCGGCTGCGCGTCGACGGTGTTCATGCCGGAGGCGGCGCCCTTGCCCAAGGTGGCGGCCACGGCGGCGTACGGCGCGGCGGTCCGTCACGCCGGCCACACCGTCGACGAGGCCCTGCTGGCGGCCCGCGCCTTCGCGTCGGAGACCGGTGCTGTGCTCATCCACCCGTTCGACCACGCGGACGTCATCGCGGGGCAGGGCACGGTCGGGCTCGAGCTGCTGGAGCAGTGCCCCGACGTGCGCACCGTGGTCGTGTGCACGGGCGGCGGCGGGCTCGTGGCCGGCATCGCCGCCGCGGTCAAGGGGCTGCGTCCCGACGTCCGGGTTGTGGCGGTGCAGGCGAGCGGGGCGGCGTCGTTCCCCGCCTCGCTGGCCGCCGGCCGTCCGGTTCCGCTCGAGACGATGACCACCATGGCGGACGGCATCGCGGTCGGGTGCCCCGGCGAGATCACCTTCACCCACGTCCGCGACCTGGTCGACGACGTCGTCACCGTCGACGAGGAGGCGCTGTCCCGGGCGCTGCTGCTGTGCCTGGAGCGGGCCAAGATGGTCGTCGAGCCGGCCGGAGCCGCCGCGCTGGCCGCCGTCATGGAGGACCCGACCGGCTTCGAGGGACCGGTGGTCGTGGTGCTGTCCGGCGGCAACATCGACCCGCTGCTGCTCACCAAGGTGGTGCGCCACGGACTGGTCGCCGCGGGCCGCTTCCTGTCGCTCCGCGTCGCCGTCCCGGACCGGCCCGGTGAGCTGGCCCGGCTGCTCGGCGTGCTCGCGACGAGCGGGGCGAACGTGCTCGACGTCGAGCACTCCCGCACCGGGCGCGGCCTGCACGTCGACGAGGTCGAGGTGGCCCTGCAGCTCGAGACCCGCGGCCGCCCGCACGGCGACGACGTCGTCTCGTCGCTGACCGCCGCGGGTTACGCCGTCAGCACCGCCTGAGCCTGCTCCCGCGCCGCCACGACCAGCCCCGCCGACCAGCCGGGGGCCCGGCCGTTCGACGGCGGCCGGACCCGGTCGGTGTCGTGGCCGCTGCGGGCGAGCAGCCAGGAGACCAGCGAGTTCGAGTTCCACATGTCGCCGGTGCGCTGCTCGTCGCGCCCCCAGGTCGCTCTCGGGAACGCGCCGACGAGCTCGAGCACGCGCCGGGCGGCGGCGGCGTCGGTGCTCAGGCGGCGCGGGCTGTCCACGGCGGCGGCAGCGTCCGGGATGACGCCGTCGCGCCAGCAGCGCACCTCGTACCGGAACCACCGCGACCGGCCGAGCAGGCGCGCCCCGACCGGTCCCTCGCCGACCACGCCGCGGTCAGGCCGGTCCAGGCTCCATACCGGGGCCATCTCGACGACCCACCGGTCCACACCGAGCCGCACCTGGAGAGCCGAGTGGTACAGCTCCAGCGGGCGGCGACGCTCCCGCCGGGCGACTGCCGCCTCGAAGACCCGTCCGTTCACGCGGACGCAGCGTCCCGCGTCGCCCGCTCCGAGCGGCAGCCAGAGCAGCACGGTGCTCGCCGGCACCGCTGCGTGGTCCGTCGACATGACGCCCTCCTCCCCGTGGAGTCGACCAGCGGCGGCAGGGCCCCGGCAGGGCCGGAGGTCACAGGTTGCCCCGGCGCTCCTGCTCGCGCTCGATCGCCTCGAACAGCGCCTTGAAGTTGCCCTTGCCGAAGCCGAGCGAGCCGTGCCGCTCGATCAGCTCGAAGAAGACGGTGGGACGGTCCTGCACCGGCTTGGTGAAGATCTGGAGCAGGTAGCCGTCCTCGTCGCGGTCGACGAGGATCCGCCGGGAGCGCAGCTCCTGCATCGGCGCGCGGACCTCGCCCACCCGGTCGGACAGCGCGGCGTCGTAGTACGAGTCCGGGGTCTGGAGGAACTCGATGCCGCGCGCCCGCATCTCGTCGACGGTCCGCAGGATGTCGCTGGTCGTCAGCGCGACGTGCTGCACGCCGGGGCCGCCGTAGAACTCGAGGTACTCGTCGATCTGCGACTTCCGCTTGCCGGCCGCCGGCTCGTTCAGGGGGAACTTCACCTTCTTGTGGCCGTCCGCCACCACCTTGCTCATCAGCGCCGAGTACTCGGTCGCGATGTCGGCGCCGACGAACTCCTTCATGTTCTGGAACCCCATGACCCGGTTGTAGAACGCCACCCAGGTGTCCATCTGGCCCAGCTCGACGTTGCCGACGACGTGGTCGACCGCCTGGAACAGGCGCTTCGCGGGCGGGGCCACGAGCGGCTCGCGGGCGACGTAGCCCGGCAGGAACGGGCCGCTGTAGGCGGTGCGCTCCACCAGCGTGTGGCGGGTCTCGCCGTAGGTCTCGATGGCCGCCGTGACGACCTTGCCGGTCTCGTCCTCGCTCATCCGCGGCCCGGCGAGCGGGATCGCGCCGCGCTCGACGGCGGTGGCGAACGCCCGTGCGGCGTCCGGCACCCGCAGCGCGATGTCGACCACGCCGTCGCCGTGCCGGGCGACGTGCTCGCCGAGGGCGGTGCCGGCCACGACCGGACCGGCCACGACGAACCGCGCGCTCCCGGACTCCAGGACGTACTCGGCGATCTCGCGCGACCCGGTCTCGGGACCGCGGTAGGCAGTGACGCGCATGCCGAACGCCGTGGAGTACCAGTGCGCCGCCTGCCGGGCGTTGCCGACGGCGAAGCGCAGGTGGTCGACCGCCTCGACGGGGAACAGGTCGGGCGGGGCCGGGTCGGACGGGATCGGGTCGAGCGCGGTCATGCCGTGCCTCCTAGCCGTTGTACGGCTCCGCGGAGATCAGCTCGACGGTCATCGAGCCGCCGTTCGGCAGCAGGTAGCTGACCGAGTCCCCGATCTTCGCGCCGGTGAGCGCGAGACCGAGCGGGCTGTTGGCGGAGTAGACCGGGATCGCGGCCTTGTCCTCGCGCGAGCCGATGAGGAAGCGCTCGACGTCGCCATCGTCGTACGCGACCTCGACGACCATGCCGGGGCCGGCGACGCCGGCGCTGGTGGGGGCGTCGCCGACCTTGGCGTCGCGCAGCAGCTGGGTGAGCTGGCGGATGCGGGCCTCGAGCTTGCCCTGCTCGTCCTTGGCGGCGTGGTAGCCGCCGTTCTCCTTGAGGTCGCCCTCCTCGCGGGCCGCCTCGATCTTGGCGACGATGTCGGCGCGACGCGGGCCCTTGGCCTCGTCGAGCTCGGCCGACAGGCGGTCGAAGGCCTCCTGGGTGAGCCAGGTGGTCTGCTGTCCGGCGTCGGTACTCACTGCGCTGTCCTCGCTCCCGTGCGGGTCGTGCCTCGGCGTGGTGCTCGTCACGTCCGAGCCTACGGGGCCGGTCCGTCCCACCGGCCGGCTCACGACACGTCGGCCCGGGTGAGCGGCTGGTCGGTGCACTGGGCCAGCTCGCCCGTGACCGCCCGGGACGTCGTGCTGAGCCGGAAGTCGCCTCGCGTGACCCGCTCGTCGGTGCCCACGGCGTCGAGGACGGCGACGTCCCGGCCGACCTCGGCGCCGTCCTCCCCGCGGGCCCGGATGACGCAATACGCCTTGCCGCCAGCGGCTTTCGACGCCTCGACGTCGATCACCACGAGCGAGTCGGACTGCACGTCGAAGGAGATGACCCGGCCCCGGACGTCCTCCTGGCCGACGAAGCGCGAGTAGAGCGCGAAGAAGACGGCGACCAGCAGGCCGATGAACATCACACCGAGCAGGACGGCGAGGACCTGCTGGCCGACCAGGGACGGCTCGTCGTAGCGGCCGCTGGGACGACGGCGGGCAGCGTGCGGGACGGTCACGGGACTCCTGCGGAGGGCGGCGTTGTTGGGGTGTGCGGGACGATGGTCCCTCGAACGGGAGTGGAGGGCCTACCGGTGGTCGAGCAGCTGAGGCTGATGTGCGTGCACGCGCACCCTGACGACGAGTCCAGCAAGGGTGCCGCGACGATGGCGCGCTACGCCCGCGAGGGGGTCGACGTCCTCGTCGTCACCCTCACCGACGGGTCCCGCGGCTCGGTGCTCAACCCGGCGATGGACCGTCCGGAGGTGCTCGCCGACATCACGGCCGTCCGCGCCGCGGAGATGGACGCCGCTCGCGCGATCCTCGGCGTGCGTCAGGTGTTCCTCGGCTTCGTCGACTCGGGCCTGCCCGAGGGCGACCCGCTGCCGCCGCTGCCCGACGGCTGCTTCGCCGTCGGCGACCTCGAGGAGCAGACCGAGGCGCTGGTGCGCGTCGTGCGCGAGCAGCGGCCGCACGTCATGACGACGTACGACGAGAACGGCGGCTACCCGCACCCCGACCACATCCGCTGCCACGAGGTGTCCGTCGCGGCCTTCGAGGCCGCCGGTGACCCCGACCGCTTCCCCGGTGCGGGGGAGCCCTGGCAGCCGCTGAAGCTGTACTACAACCTGACCTTCCACAAGAGCCGGCTCGAGAAGCTGCACGACGCGATGCTCGCCGCCAAGGTCGACAGCCCGTACGGCGAGTGGCTCACGGGCTGGGAGGACAAGCCCGGTGACGCGGAGCGGCTGACGACGTCGGTGCCGTGCGCCGAGTTCTTCCCGCTGCGCGACCGGGCGCTGATCGCGCACGCCACCCAGGTTGACCCGACCGGCCGGTGGTTCGCCTGCCCGATCGAGCTGCAGCAGTCGACCTGGCCGTACGAGGACTTCCAGCTGGCGCGCTCGATCGTCGACACCGAGCTGCCGGAGGATGACCTGTTCGCCGGCGTGCGCGACCGGGTGCCGGCGTGACCGCGGTCCTGCTCGCGGTCGACGAGAGCAAGGTGTCGGCGGGGCCGCTCGGGCTGCTCGTCGTCATCCTCATGGTCGTCGCGACGATCTTCCTCATCAAGAACATGAACCAGCGGCTCAAGCGCCTGCCGCGCGATTTCCCCGAACCCCGGCGGCAGGACCCGTCGACCACGAAGCCCCCGCAGGACCGGACCCCGGACGACGGCACCCCGTAGCCGGCGGCGCGGTGGCTACTGCTCGCCGCGCGAGCCCCTGCTCCGCTTGATCTGCGAGCGCTGCCGCTTTCCCTCGAGCCGGCGCTCCTTCGACCCGCGGGTCGGCCGGGTCGCGCGCCGCTGCGGGGGTGGCGGGGCGACCGCCTCGCGCAGCAGCTGGGCCAGGCGCTGCTCGGCCGCCTCCCGGTTCTGCAGCTGGCTGCGGTGCTCGCTGGCCGCCACCGTCACGACGCCGTCGACGGCCCGCCCCGCCAGCCGCGACACGGCCCGCTCGCGCAGGTGCTCCGGCACCGACGGTGCGCGCGCGACGTCGAAGGACAGCTCCGCCCGGCTGTCGGTGGTGTTGACGCTCTGACCGCCGGGCCCGCTGGACCGCGAGAAGCGCCAGGCCAGCTCGTGCTCGGACACCGTCCAGCCGCTGGTGACGAGCAGCGGTCCGGGCACCTGCGCAGTCTGCCCGTACCAGCAGGGGAGCGGATAGGACCGGTGCGACAGCAGACAGTGGCGGCCGGGCCAGTTTCCCGCTCGGGCTCGCCGTGGCCGCGTTTGCGTCCCGCCGACGCGGCGACATCGGGGGCCGACGGCGCGGCCCGGTGCTCGAGCAGAGCGGCACGGCCCGGCGCCTCCGCAGACGCACCGTCCGCATCCGCCTGACCCCCACAGAAGGAGCACCTCCTGATGATCGACACCAACGACCTCGGTCGCCTGTCCGGCCTGCCTGTCACCGGCTCGGACGGCGAGGCGATCGGCAAGATCGCGGACGTCTACGAGTCGACGGACGGCGGGGGCGGCACGTTCGCCACCGTGACGACCGGCCTGTTCGGCGGCGGCTCGAGCTTCTTCCCGCTCGACGACGCGGAGCTGCGGGGCGACGAGGTCGTCGTGCCGTACACCAAGGACGTCGTCAAGGACGCCCCCCGTGTCGAGAACGACGAGGAGCTGACCGCGCCCGAGGAGCAGCGCCTCTACGAGCACTACCGGGGCAGCGGTGCGCGCGCCGCGGGCACCACGACCGGGACCGGCACCACCGGTCGCGAGGCCGTCGGCCACGACACCAGCGGCCCCACAACCGACGACGCCATGACCCGCTCCGAGGAGCGGCTGCAGGTCGGCACCGAGCAGGTCGAGACCGGCCGGGCCCGGCTGCGCAAGTACGTCGTCACGGAGAACGTCACGCGCACCGTCCCCGTCTCGCGCGAGGAGGTCCGCATCGAGCGCGAGCCGATCACCGACGCGAACCGCGGTGAGGCCATGAGCGGCCCGGACCTGTCGGAGGAGGAGCACGAGGTCGTGCTCCGCGCCGAGCGCCCGGTCGTCGAGAAGGAGACCGTGCCGGTCGAGCGCGTCCGCCTCGACAAGGAGACCGTCACCGAGCAGCAGGAGGTCTCCGAGCAGGTCAGCAAGGAGCAGATCGAGATGGCGGGCGACGACGCCGGTCGCAGCACGCGCGGGGCTGACGTCTACCCCGAGGAGACGACCCGCGCGACGAGCGACATGGACGTCGAGCCGCGCCGCTAGCAGGTCCGCAGGACACCGCAGGACACCGCAGGACACCGCGACGCCGTCGCCCCGGCCGGGGCGGCGGCGTCGTCGCGTGACACGGACCGGGCCGTGCCCCAGCCCAGCCTCGTGGGATCGAAGAGCAGATCGACGAGGGGCCCGCGTGCGGGCCCCTCGTCCATCGTGCCGTGGGCTAGGTCAGCCGGTCGGCCCCGGTCTGACGGCCGTCAGCAGCGCCCGCCGCCGCAGGCGTCACCGGCGTGATGGTCGTCGGGCGCTCGACGACGGGGGGCGGCGGGTACGCCTCGACGACCGGCTGCGACGGGCGACGCCGACGAGCGGCCACGGCCAGTGCGCCGACGACGGCCAGGGCCGGCAGCGCACGCGGGGCACGACCCCGCAGGCCTGCGAGCACACCCGGGACGGCCTGGGTCGTGCGCTGCTGCTCCTCCTGCCAGGCACCCGTCGCGATGACGGCACCGGCGAGCAGCGGGTTGAGCCACTGCACGACCTTGAGCTGCTGCTGGGTCGTCGCGACGTCGGGCGGGGTGGCCGCTGCGGGCTCGGTCGCGCCCTGCACCGGTACGGGTCCGGCGGCGGCCATCCGGCGGTTCAGGGCGCCGCTCCAGGCGGCCGTCCCGAGCGCGGCGGTCGTCACGGCGCCCTTGACCACGGACGACCGCAGGACCCCCTGCTGCGTCCGGACGCGGGGGAGGTCGGTGAGCAGCAGCCCGGTCGCGCCGACCACGTGCGCGGCCACGCCTGCTGCGTTCACGGGTGCCCAGCGCGACCAGCCGCGCGTCGCCGCCCAGGCCCGCTGGCGCGGGTCGTCGAGCTGGGCGGCGGCGGCGTTCAGGCTGGTGGCGCCCATGAGGGAGCCGCCGAACCAGGTCGCGGCACCGAGGTCGTGCAGGAGGTGGATCACGGTGTGGGATGCCATGGGGATGACCTTCGGGGGCAGGCACCGCCGGGTGCGGTGCGGACGGGACTGCGGGTGCCCCCTCGCGAGCCACTGCAACGTGACCCCGGGCCACACCCGCTTGCCCCTCGCCGAGGCGAGGCGCAGGGGCGGCAGACGTGCCGGGGGCAGGTCGCCCCCCGGGCGTGCTCGAATGCAGGGGTGCTGACCCTCGACGACGCCCTCGCCCTGCTGACCGCCGCCCGCACCGCCGCCGACGAGGCGGGGGTGCCGATGACCTTTGCGGTCATGGACGCCGGGGGTCACCTGCTGGCCCTGCACCGGATGGACGGCGCGCCGTGGGTCACGGCCGACGTGGCGCAGGGCAAGGCCTGGACGGCGGCTGCCTACGGCGCCCCGAGCTCGGCGCAGAAGGAGAAGATGACGCCGATGCCGGTGTTCGCGACCGCGATCACGACCATGACCCACGGCCGCTTCACCCCCCAGACGGGCGCCGTGCCGGTGTTCCGCGACGGCGTGCTGCTCGGAGGTCTGGGGGCCAGCGGCGGTACCGGCGACCAGGACGAGGCGGCCTGCGCGACGGCGGTGCGGGCCGTGGGGCTGGCCACGCAGCGGTAGTCGCCGCAGACTCGCCCCGTGACCCTCCGCAGTCCTGCCGCGACCGTGCAGTCGGTCGACCGCGCCCTGCTGCTGCTTGAGCTGCTGGCCCAGGCCGGGGGGCGGCTGCCCATCACCGAGCTCGCTCAGCGCAGCGCCCTGTCGCTCGGCACGGTGCACCGGCTGCTGTCGAGCCTGGCGGCGCGGGGCTACGTCCGCCAGGACCCCGAGCGCCGGTACGCCCTCGGCACCGCGCTGCTGCCGCTGGGCGACGCTGCCACCCGGCTGCTGGGCAGCTGGGCGCTGCCGTTCCTCACCCAGCTCGCCGAGCAGTGCGGCGAGACGTCGAACCTCGCGGTGCTCGAGGACGACCACGTCGTCTACCTCGCCCAGGCGCCGGGTCGGCACCGCATGCGGATGTTCACCGAGGTGGGCCGTCGCGTGCTGCCGCACAGCACGGCGGTCGGCAAGGTCCTGCTGGCCTGGCAGGACGAGGACCACGTCCGCCGGCTGCTGACCCGCACCGGCCTGCCGGCGCGTACACCGCGCACGTTGACGTCGCTGGCCGCCTTCGCGCGCGAGCTGGAGACCGTGCGTGAGCGGGGCTGGGCGGTCGACGACGAGGAGGAGGAGCCGGGCGTGCGCTGCCTGGCCGTCCCCGTCGGTCCGGGTCCCGGTGCCGTGGTCGCGGTGTCGGTGTCGGCCCCCGCCAGCCGCCTGACGTGCGGGCAGCCCGACGTGGTCGCTGCGCTGCGCCGGGTCGCCGGAGAGCTGGCCGGGTCGCTCGCCAGCCCGCCCCGCTGAGACTTCCGCTGGACGGAAACAGGTTTCCGTCCGGGCTGGCCTCGGCGCCTGGACCTGTCGCACAGTGCTCGGACGCACCGTCGTCCGTGAGGAGCACCCGATGAGCACCGCCCCGCAGGTCCCTGGCGTCGAGGTCCGCGCGGTGTGGCGCGACGGCTACGAGCAGGTCCTCACCGAGCAGTCGCTCAGCCTGCTCGCGCAGCTGCACCGGGAGTTCGAGGGCCGCCGCCAGGAGCTGCTCCGGGCCCGTGCGGCCCGCGACGCCGAGCTGGCGTCCGACGCGCTGCCCGACTTCCTGGTCGAGACCGCCGACGTGCGCGGCGGTGACTGGACCGTCGCGCCGGCGGCCCCCGGTCTCGTCGACCGCCGGGTCGAGATCACCGGACCGACCGACCGCAAGATGGTCATCAACGCCCTCAACTGCGGGGCGAAGGTCTTCATGGCCGACTTCGAGGACAGCAACACCCCCACCTTCGACAACCTCGTCACCGGCCAGCTCAACCTGCGCGACGCCTGGCTCCGACAGATCGACTTCACGTCGCCGCAGGGGAAGTCGTACGCGCTCGACGAGACGGTGGCGACGCTCGTCGTGCGCAACCGGGGGTGGCACCTGCCGGAGCGGCACGTGCTCGTCGACGGCCAGCCGGTGTCGGGCAGCCTGTTCGACTTCTGCATGTACCTGAGCACCAGCGGCCGGATCGCGATCGAAAAGGGCTTCGGGCCGTACTTCTACCTGCCCAAGATGGAGAGCCACCTCGAGGCCCGGCTCTGGAACGACGTGTTCGTCGTCGGGCAGGAGGCGGTCCGCATCCCGCGCGGCACCATCCGCGCGACCTGCCTGGTCGAGACGATCCTCGCGGCGTTCGAGATGGAGGAGATCCTGTACGAGCTGCGCGAGCACTCGTCCGGGCTGAACGCCGGCCGCTGGGACTACATCTTCTCGATGTTCAAGAAGTTCAGGACCCGGGGCGAGGAGTTCCAGCTGCCCGACCGCGCCGACGTCAAGATGACCGTGCCGTTCATGCGCGCCTACACCGAGCTGCTGGTCAAGACCTGCCACGCCCACGGCGCGCACGCCATCGGCGGCATGGCGGCGTTCATCCCGAACCGCAAGGACGCCGAGGTGAACGACGCTGCCCTGAAGGCGGTCCGGGCGGACAAGAGCCGGGAGGCCGACGATGGCTTCGACGGCTCGTGGGTGGCGCACCCCGACCTCGTGCCGGTGGCGCTCGAGGTGTTCGACGCCAAGCTCGGTGACACCCCGAACCAGCTCGGACGCCGGCGCGACGACGTCCACGTGACGGCGGCCCAGCTGCTCGCTGCGCGCGAGACCCCGGGGCAGGTGACGGAGGCCGGTGTGCGCAACAACGTCAGCGTCGGGATCCAGTACCTCGAGTCGTGGTTGCGCGGCGGCGGGGCGGTCGCCATCTTCAACCTCATGGAGGACGCCGCGACCGCGGAGATCAGCCGTTCGCAGATCTGGCAGTGGGTGCACAACGGCGTCTCGACCGCGGAGGGCACGAAGATCACGCCTGACTGGGTGCGCCGGGTGGAGGACGAGGAGCTCGAGAAGGTCCGCGCCACGATCGGCGACGAGGCCTACCAGGCAGGCGAGTTCGCGCAGGCGCGGGAGCTGTTCGAGCAGGTCGCGCTGGCCGACGACTTCGTCGAGTTCCTCACCCTGCCGGCCTACGAGCGGCTGGCCTGAGCCGGTGACCGCCGTGGCCTCGGCACCGGCCGGCACCGCAGTGCTGGCCGCCCGGCTGCGCCAGGCCGTCGGCGCCGAGCGCGTCCTCACCGACCACGCGCAGCTGCGGACCTACGAGTGCGACGGGCTGGCGAACTTCCGCGTCACCCCGGGCGTGGTGGTGCTGGCCGAGAGCCGGCAGCACGTCGTCGACACGGTGCGGCTGTGCGCCGAGGCGGGTGTCCCGTTCGTCGCGCGGGGGTCCGGCACCGGCCTGTCCGGCGGGGCGCTGCCCGTGGCCGAGGGGGTCCTACTGGTGTTGTCGCGGCTGCGCGCGCTCGGGCCGGTCGACCCCGACAACGCCCGCGTCGTCGTGGAACCCGGCGTGATCAACCTGTGGGTGACGCGCGACGCCACCCCGTACGACCTCGCCTACGCCCCGGACCCGTCGTCGCAGCAGGTCTGCTCCATTGGCGGCAACGTCGCCGAGAACGCCGGTGGGGCGCACTGCCTGAAGTACGGCTTCACCGTGAACCACGTCCTGGGTGCCGAGGTGGTGCTGCCCGACGGCTCGGTGGTGCACCTCGGCGGCACCGCCCCCGAGCACCCCGGCTACGACCTGCTCGGAGCGTTCATCGGCAGCGAGGGGACGCTCGGCGTCGCGACGTCGCTGACGCTTCGCCTGGTGCGCGTGCCCGAGGCGGTGCAGACGATGCTCGTCGGCTTCTCGAGCGTCGAGGACGCGGCCGGCACCGTCAGCGACATCATCGCCGCGGGCATCCTGCCGGCGGCGATCGAGATGATGGACGCGCTCGCCATCGAGGCCGCCGAGGCGGCGGTGCACTGCGGCTACCCGGCCGGCGCGGTCGCCGTCCTGGTCATCGAGCTCGACGGCCCGCAGGTCGAGGTCGAGGCGCAGTTCGCCCAGGTCGAGCAGATCGCCCTCGCCCGGGCGGCCTTCGAGACCCGCATCGCCCAGGACGCCGCCGAGCGGGCGCTGATGTGGAAGGGGCGCAAGTCGGCGTTCGCCGCGGTCGGCCGCATCAGCCCGGCCTACTTCGTGCAGGACGGCGTCATCCCGCGCACGAAGCTCCCGCAGGTGCTGGCCGAGATCGACCGCATGGCCGCAGAGGTCGGTCTGCGCGTCGCCAACGTCTTCCACGCCGGTGACGGCAACCTGCACCCCCTGGTGCTGTTCGACGACGCCGTCGAGGGCCAGGCCGCCGACGCCGAGGAGCTGGCCGGCGCCATCCTCGAGCTCTGCATCAGCTCGGGCGGCTCGATCACGGGCGAGCACGGCGTCGGCTTCGAGAAGCGGCACAAGATGGCCGTGCAGTTCACGCCGGAGGACCTCGACACCATGCAGCTCGTCCGCTGCGCGTTTGACCCCGAGGGCATCGCCAATCCCGGCAAGGTCTTCCCGACGCCGCGGCTGTGCGGCGAGCGCCCCGGGCCGCGGACCGGTGAGCACCCCGTGCAGGCAGCCGGTCTCGGTGAGGTGTTCTGAGGGTGACGACCGCTGTCGGGCCGCGCCCGGGCACCGCCGAGGACGCCGTCGTCGGTGTGGTGCCCGGTGAGGTGGTGCGCCCGGGCAGCGAGCAGCAGGTGGTCGAGGTGCTGCGTGCCGCGCAGCGCGACGGCCGCTCCGTGCTCGCCACCGGCGGCCGCAGCAAGACCGGCTGGGCGCCGGCGCCGACGTCGGCCGACGTCCTCGTCGACGTCACCGGGCTGGACCGGGTGGTCGAGCACACCGCCGGCGACCTCGTCGTCGTCGCGCAGGCGGGGGTGCCGCTGGCGGCGCTGCAGGAGCAGCTCGCCTCGGCAGGGCAGTGGCTCGCGCTCGACCCGCCCGAGACCGGCGCGACGCTCGGGGGGATCGTCAGCGCCAACGCGTCCGGCCCCCGGCGGCTGCGCTACGGCACCGCGCGCGACCTGCTCATCGGCGTGACCGTGGTGCTCGCCGACGGCACCGTGGCGCACGCCGGCGGCAAGGTCGTCAAGAACGTCGCCGGCTACGACCTCGGCAAGCTCTACACCGGCGCGCACGGCACCCTCGGTGTCGTGGTGTCGACGACCTGGCGGCTGCACCCGGTGCCGGCGGCCCGGCAGGTCGTCGTGCTCGACCTGCCCGACCCGCAGGCGGCCGGGCCGCTGGCGATCGCGATCGCGCGCTCGACGCTGACGCCGGTCGCGGTCGAGCTGCAGGCCGTGGTCGGCGGCGCGGCGGCGCTGGTCGTCGTGTTCGAGGCCATCGCCGCCTCGGTGACGGCCCAGGCGGACGCCGCCGTCGCGCTGCTCGGAGGGGGACGCAGGACGGACGCCCTGCCCGAGGGGTTCGGGCAGCGGCCGGGCGGTCCGGACGACCTGGTGCTGCGGCTGGCGTTCGCGCCGGCGTCGCTGTCCTTCGTGCTCGCGGCCCTGCCCGACGGCGCCGAGGTCGCCGCGTCCGCCTGCACCGGGGTCGCGTACGCCGTCCTGCCGGACGCCGGCGCCGCGGCGCTGGAGGGGCTGCGCGCTGCCCTCGCCCGGCACGACGGGACCGCCGTGGTGCTGTCCGCGCCGCTGCCCCTGCGCGCCGGGCTCGACCACTGGGGTCCCGTGGGGGATTCGCTCGGGCTGATGCGGCGGGTCAAGGACCGGTTCGACCCGGAGCGGCGCCTGGCGCCCGGGCGCTTCGTCGGAGGCATCTAGATGACAGCGCACGAGGTCCCCGCCCACGAGGTCCCCGCCGACGAGGCACCCGCACACGAGGCATCCGCACACGACGTACCCGCCCACCAGGGCCCCGCGCACGAGGTCGCCGCCGCCCAGGTGGTCGGCGCGCGCAGACCGCTCGACCTCGGGCAGGGCGGTCCGGTGGCC
>JAOPVV010000342.1 GCA_025966005.1 Frankiales bacterium | reverse complement strand
GCTCGGCCTCGGCGACGGGCTCGTGCGGGGCGGTGTGGACCGGGGCGGCCTGGTCGTCCGCGCCCGCCTCGGTGGCGGGCCGGTCCGGCGGCGCGGCGGGGCCGCGAGACGGGTCGGCGGCGAGACCGTCCCACCAGGGGTCGTGGGGGGTGCTCACGCGACGAACTCCAGCGTGGAGGTGCGCCACGCGCCGTCGCGCAGCTCGAGCTCGAGCTGCATCCGGTAGGTGTTCACGCGCCCGTCGGGGGACGCGGTGTTCTGCACGGTGCTGTCGATCACCACCAGCGCGGTCGCGTTCGTCTCGTCCGACCGCACCAGGCCCGCCTCGATGACCGTGCCCTCGCTGACCACCTGGTTCTCGACCAGCACCGACTCGAGCTCGCCGTCCTTCGTCCGCTCCTGGAAGTCGGCGAGGAAGTCGCCGGTGGCGCCTTCGAGGACCTTGCGGACGTCCTCGTCGAACTCCCGGGTGTCGATCGAGGTCAGGTTCAGGGCCGACTGGCGGGCGGCGGCGAGCGCGGCGGCCCGTCGGTCGTCGGTCTCGGCCTGCTCGCGCAGCTGCAGCGACAGGACCACGGCCGCCACCGCGAGCAGCAGCGTCACGACGGCCAGCACGAGCAGGAGACGGCGTCCACCGGGCACGCCTGAGCCTCTCGCACCTCCCGGGCCGGGCTCGGCGCGGGTGGTCGCCAGGTCCGGGGAGGTCACTGCGACAGCGGTCCGAGCAGCAGCCACTGCCAGCTGTCGGCGCCGAAGACCCGCTGCGCGCCACTGCTGGTGCCGATCGACAGCCGCTCGCCGTCCTCGGTGATGACCTTGCCGGTGGCGGGGTCGTAGTCGCCGAGGCGGACCGTGTCGGGCTCCCCGGCCGCGAAGCCCGGGACGCGGGAGCCCGCGCCGCTGGTGCCGGACGCCTGCGCCTGGCGTCCCTCCGGGAAGGGTCGCTCGCCGGTCGGGTACTGGGCGTTGCGGGCACCGCGGACGTTGCTCGCCGACCCGCGCGGCTCGGCGCAGTAGGCGTTGAGGTTCGGCGTGCGCAGGCCGGTGTCGGCCGGCGGGCGCTTCTGCGTCGTCTCGTAGCCGCGGGTGCAGACCGGCGGGGCGGAGTCCAGGACCAGGCCGAAGTGGGTGGTGCCGTCGCCGGGCGCGACGGTGAAGCCGCCGGCCACGACGTTCGGGTACGTCACGAGGATCTGCTTGATCGCCGGCAGCCGGACCTTCTGGATCTGGGCGACGGTGACCAGGTTGCTGAGCAGCACCGGCAGGTCGGTCTCGTTCTTGCGGATCAGGTCGGTCAGCTCGGTGGCGCTCTGGGTGCCGTTGGCGTATAGCGCCCGGAAGTCGGCGTCGCTGGTGCGCAGCGTCTGGGTCAGCGTCGCCAGGTCGCTGTTGAAGCTCTCGAACTGGCCGGCGACGTCGCGCTGGGTGTCGAGCACGGTGTTGCCGTCGCGGATGAGTGCCTTGGTCTCGGGCAGCGCGTCGAGCGCCGCCCGGGTCAGGACGTCGCCCTGGTCGACCAGCTTCTGCAGGCTGTCGCCGGTGCCGTTGCCGAACGCCTTGCCCAGCTCGTCGAGCACGATGCCGAGGTCGGTCGTGTCGATGCTGCGGACCAGGTCGTCGAGGTTGACCACGAGCTGGGTCGGGCTGATCGGGATGGCGGTGCGGGAGACCGGGATGACGTCGCCGGGCTCCATGAAGGGCTCGCCCTGGCGCTGCGGCTGCAGGTCGACGAACTGCTCGCCCACCGCGGAGCGGTTCGCCACCAGCGCCCGGACGTCGTCGGGGACCTCGGTGCCGGGACGCAGCCGCAGGTCGACGCGGACTCCGCCGTCGATGAGGTCGAGCTGCTCGACCTTGCCGGCGGCCACGCCGCGGTAGGTGACCTCGGCGCCCTTGAAGATGCCGCCGGAGTCGACGAACTCGGCCGAGACGACGTAGCCCTGGTCGAGGAAGAACTTCCCGAGCCCGGCGTAGCGGATGCCGGTGTAGGACAGGCCGGCGACCGAGATGAGCAGGAAGACCAGCAGCTGCAGCCGGGTCTGGCGGGTGATCACGCGAGGCCTCCGAGGAGCAGCTGGAGCAGTCCGAGGGAGCTGGCGCCAGAGGTCGAGCTGCTGCCGAACGGCAGCCCGGGCAGCAACGAGGTGCGGGTCGGCGAGGGCGCCGGCGACGTCCCGCTGGGGGCCCGGCCGCCCGGAAGGGGCAAGCCCGGGAGACCCGGCAGGGTCGGCACGCCCGGCAGGCTCGGCAGCGCCGTCGGCAGGGGCCCCGGCAGCGGCGGCAGCGAGGGCAGGGCGGGCAGCGACGGCAGCGGCACCGGCGAGAGCCGGGGCAGGTTCCGCAGGTCGAGGTCGGCCGTCACGAACAGGTTCGCGAAGTCGCCCTTGATGCCCTCCGTGACCGTCTTCGGGAACGGGTAGGTGGTCAGCAGCTCCAGCGACTCCGGCAGCGCCTTCCCGGCCGCGTTCAGCTGGGTGAGGATCGGCTGCAGCGCGCGCAGGTCGGCCACCGTGTTGGCCTTCGAGGCGTCGATGACGCGGACGGCGACGTCGCCGAGGTCGTCGAGCGAGGTCAGGACCGCGGTGAGCTCCTCGCGCTGGTCGGTGAGGACCGCCAGGCCGGCCGGGATGTCCTCGAGGGCGGTGGCGATGGTGTCGCGCTCGGACAGCAGCGTGGTGCTCAGGCGGTCGAGGCTGTCGAGCGCCCGGACGATCTGGCCCTTCTGCTGGTCGAGCCCGCCGACGAAGGTGTCGAGCTGGCCGAGCAGGCTCTTGACGCGGTCTTCGCGGCCGGCGAGCGCGGCGATGAGCTCCTTGTTGATGACCTGGAGCTGCTCGAGGCTGCCGCCGTTGAGCACCAGCGACAGGGCTGACAGCACCTCCTCGATCTCGGCGCTGCGCACGGTGCGGTCGAGGCCGATGGTCTCGCCGCCGCGCAGCCGGCCACTGGCCTGGCTGGCGGCCGGCGCGTCGAGGCTGACGAACTTCTCGCCGAGCAGGCTGGTCTGGCGCAGGCTGGCCCGCGAGTTGGCGGGCAGCTCGATGTCGCCGTTGAGGCTGACGACGACGCGGGCGGTGTACCCGGTCGCCTCGATGTCCTGCACGCTGCCGACGGTGACGTCGTTGACCTTGACGGCCGACTGCACCACCAGGTCGAGCACGTCGGTGAACTCGATCGTCAGCTCGTAGGCGTCGTCGCCGTTGCCCTGGCCGCCGGGGAGCGGGAGGCTGGACGCGCCGCGGAAGCCGCATCCCGCCAGGCTGGCGACGGCCAGCCCGGCCGCGACGACGGCGCGGGCGCGCGGGGCGCTCATCGGCCACCGTCCAGGATGCCGCCGAGGGTCATGTCGCGATCGGGCAGGACGGGGGCGGAGGTGCCCCGCTTGGCCGTGCCGGGCGCGGGCAGCGCCGGCAGCCCGGCCACGATGTCCTCGCACGTGGACTGCGGCTGGCCGATGGTCACGAGGATCTGGCACAGGACGCCGGCCGGGTTGCTCTCGGCCAGCCCGGCGTTGTTGTCGCGGGTGTCGAGGGTCCCCGACTCCGGGTTGTAGGCGAGCTGCAGGTTCGACAGCGCGGTCGGGCTGACGTCGAGGAACTCCTCGAGCGCGGCCCGCTGCTTGACCAGGACGCCCGTGACGGACGCGAGGTCGGTGACGTTGGCCGTGAGGTCCTCCTTGTTCTCTCGGACGAAGGAGGCGACCTCGGCCAGCGCGACCGACAGCTGCTTGACCGCGGTCGCGAGGTCGGTGCGCTCGTCGGCCAGCTGCTTGGCGACCACCGCGAGGTCGCGGTTGAAGGCGCGGACGGTGGTGTCGCGGTTGGCCAGCGTGGTGGTGAACTCCTGCAGGTTCGCCACAGTGCCGAACAGGTCGTCGCGCCCGTCGGCGAGCGTGTCGACCAGCGTGGAGAAGTCGGCGAGCGTGGTGTTGATCAGCTCGCCGTTGCCGTCGAGGTTCCGCTTGCCGACCTCGAGCAGCTCGGACAGGGCGCCGTCCTGGTTCGCGCCCTTCGGACCGAGGGCGACGTTCAGCGTGTCGAGCGACTCGTAGATCTCGTCGAGCTCGACCGGGACGGCGGTGCGCTCGACGGGCAGCACGGCGCCGTCCTCGAGCGTCGCGCCGCCGCTGTAGACGGGGGTGAGCTGGACGTAGCGGTCGCTGACGATGGACGGGGCGACGACGAGCGCGTCGGCGTCGGCCGGGATGTCGTAGTCGGCGTCGTAGGTCATCACGACGCGGACCTGGTCGCCCTCGGGCACCATCTCGGTGACCTCGCCGATCCGGACCCCGAGGATCCGGACGTCGCTGGCGACGTAGACGCCGACCGCGCGGTCGAACATCGCGGTGAACGTCTTCTGGTCGGGGCCGCCGGTGATCGTGCTGCAGCCGGCGGCTCCGCCCACGAGCGCGAGCCCGACGACGGCGCTGAGCAGGCGGGACCCGGGCAGACGGGCAGAGCGCTGGCCGGTCACTTCGCTGCTCCGGACGTGGTGGCGGGCTCGTCGAACTGACCGGGGAGCACGACCGGCGGCGGGACGAGGTTCTGGATCAGGGTGTCGAACCAGCGGCCGTTGCCGAGGTTGTTGGCGAAGAGGCGCACGAAGGGCGCCAGGCGCTCGATGCCCTTGTCGAGGTTGTCCTGGTTCTTGCGCAGGACCTGGGACACCCCGCGCAGCTGCTCGAGGGCGGGGGCGAGGTCGGCCCGGTTCTCGCGGACCAGCGCGATGAGCTGCGCCGAGAGCTCGGTGGTGGTGTCGAGCAGCCGGCTGATCGCCTGCCGGCGCCGCTCGAGCTCCTTAAGGACCAGCGAGCTCTGCTCGAAGAACGCGACGAGGTCCTCGTCGCGGTCGGCCAGCACCTGGCTGACGCCGCGCGTGCGGTCGAGCAGGGCGCGCAGCTCGGTGTCGCGGGAGGACAGCGTCCGCGACAGCCGCCCGAGGCCCTCCAGGGACGCCCGGACCTCCTCAGGGGTGTCGCGGAAGGTCTCGGCGAGCGTCGCGAAGTTCTTCGCCAGCAGGTCGTCGTCGATCTCCTCGACCGTCACCGACAGGTCGCGGAACGCCTCGGTGATGTCGAAGGGCGACGAGGTGCGGCCCAGCGGGATGACCGACCCCGGCTCGAGCCTCCCGTCGCCGTCCGGGCTGAGCATGACGAACTTGCGGCCGAGCACGGTCTTGATCCGGATGTCGGCGCGGGAGCGGTTGCCGAGCTCGGCGTCCTTGACCCGGAAGCGGACCTGCACCCGGTCGCCGGCCAGGTCAACCGAGAGCACCTTGCCGACCTTGACGCCGGCGACGCGGACCTCGTCGTTGGCGCGGAGCCCGGCGGCCTCGCTGAACTCCGCCTTGTACTCCTCGCCTCCGATGATCTTGTCGACGGAGAACGAGCCGGCCAGCACGGCCAGGATCGACAGGATGCCGATGGCGCCGATGACCGTCTTGTTCTGCTCGCGGAACGGGGTCATCGCTCCCCTCCCGAGGTGCTGGCGCCGGCCGCTGTCGGGTCGCGCGTGCAGCGGGCCGCCGTGTTGACGAACTTGGGGGAGGCCACCGCGCCGGTCGGCAGCACGACGGTGCCGTCGAAGCCGCAGAGGTAGAAGTTGAACCACGAGCCGTAGGTCGCGGTGCCGATGATCGTGTCAAGCTTCTTCGGCAGCCGCTGCAGGACCCCGTCGACGATCTGCTTGTTGTCGTCCAGCGTCGTGGCGAGGGTGCGCAGCTGGGAGATGTCCTCGCGCAGCGGAGCGCGCACGTCGCTGAGCAGCCCGGCCGTCGCGGTCGTCAGCTCGCTGATCCCGTCGAGCGACTGGCCGATCGCGACGCGGTCCTGGGCGAAGCCGGTCGACAGCGCCTTGAGCTGCAGCACCAGCTCGCTGAGCTCGGAGCTGCGGTCGTCGACGGTGCCGAGGACCGCCTCGAGGTTCTTGAGCACCCGGCCGATGACCTCGTCGCGGTCGGCGAGGGTGTTCGTGAGCGACGCCGTCCGGGTCATGAGGCTCTCCAGCGTGCCGCCCTCGCCCTGGAGAGTCTGGACCAGCTCGAAGGACGCCTGGTTGACCGAGGCGGGGTCGAGCGCCTGGAACAGCGGGCGGAAGCCGTTGAACAGCACGGTCAGGTCGAGGGCGTTGCGGGTCTGCGACAGCGGGAGGGTCGAGCCCTCCTCCATCGGCTCGGCGCTGCCGGTGCCCTCGGTGAGGCCGATGTACCGCTCCCCGACGATGTTGCGGTAGCGCAGTCGGGCGATGGTGCTTTCGGGCACCTGGCGGTCGCCGTCGATGGTGAACGCGACCAGCGCGAGGGCGTCGTCGGTGACCTCGATGCTGCTGACCTGACCGACGCGGACGCCGGCGACGCGCACCTCGTTGCCGGGCAGCAGGCCCGTGACGTCGCCGAACACGGCCTTGTACTCGCGCGATCCGCCGAAGCCGACGTTGCCGATCGTGGTGGCGAGCATGAGCGTGAGGACGGACGTCACGATCATGAAGATGATGAGCTTGACGAGCGCTGCGGACGTCTTCACGACAGCCCCACCTGCGTCCCGCGGGCCATCGGCCCGAACAGCAGGTACGCGAGGTCGGGGACCTCGCTCGCAGGGACCCCGAGCACGGGGGCCAGGACCGAGCCCATCACCGCGCGCTCGCCGAACAGCGCGCGAGCCGGGTCGGACGCCGCGCTGCTCTGGGCGCCCTGCGTCGTGTCGGGACCTGCGTCATCGCGGTAGCCGTCCTGGAAGTTGAGGTCGGGGGCTTGGCCCTTCGGGGCGGGCAGGCCGTAGCAGGCGGGGCCGCGGTCCTCGCCGTAGCGCGGCTCCTGCCCCGGCACGTAGCCGTCCTGGTCGCCCGCGACCTCGAGCGTGATGTGCAGGCCGGGCTGCAGGCGGCCGAAGGCGTCGCTGAGGGTCTCGTTCTGCGAGACCAGGCCACGGGACAGGCACGGGAACACCGGGCTGTAGCGGGCGTAGGTGCGCAGCACGGGGACGCTGTCGGCGGCCAGGCGCACCAGGCGCGTCTCGTTCTCGGTCAGCAGCTCGTCGAGCTCGCCGGTGACCGTGGTCGTGGACGCGAGGAAGCCCGCCAGCGCGCCCTTCTGCTCCACCAGCGAGCGGGCGACGAAGGAGCTGTTGTCCAGCAGCGCCGAGATGCTCGGCACGGTGCGGTCGACCTCGTCGGCGAAGTCGGCCAGGCCGCCCAGGTTGCGACCGAGGGCGGGGACGTCGGGGTTGATGCCCTTGAGGTAGTCGTCGACCAGCACGAGGTTCTCGCCGATGCGGTCACCCCGGCCGCGCAGGGCGCCGGAGACGGCGTTCAGCGTGGTGCTGAGGTCCTGGGGGTGCAGGGCCGTCAGCAGCGGGAGCAGGTCGTTGAGCGCCTGCTCGGTCTCGCGCGCCGTCTCCGACCGGTCCTGGGTGATGACGTCGCCCTCGGCGATCACGTCGGACGACGGCGCCTCGGGCAGGACGAGGTCGACGAACTTCTCGCCGAACAGCGTCTTGGGCACCAGCCGGGCCATGACGTTCGCCGGGATCAGGTCGACCTGGTCGGGGTCGAGCGCGAGGTCGAGCACCGCGCCGCCACCGGTCGAGGTGATGTCACGGACCTCGCCGACGATCAGGCCGCGCAGCTTGACGTCGGCGGGCGCGGAGAGCTGGTTGCCCGCCGAGCTCGCCTCGAGCGTCACCTCCACGACCGGGGTGAACGCCTTGGTGTAGAGCGCGACCGTGAGGGCCACGCCGCCGGCGATGACGGCGAGGAAGCCCAGGCCGAGCAGGCGCCGCTTGACGGCGGCCGCCCGACCGGTGGCGCGGGTGGCAGACATCAGCCGGCGATCCTGACTGTCGTCGTCGCGCCCCAGATGGCCAGCGAGAGGAAGAAGTCGACGACGTTGATCGCGACGATGGCGGTGCGGACGGCGCGGCCCACGGCTACGCCGACGCCGGCCGGGCCGCCGCTGGCGTAGTAGCCGTAGTAGCAGTGGATCAGGATGATGATCACCGCGAAGACGAGCACCTTGAGGAAGCTGTAGAGCACGTCGACCGGCGGCAGGTACTGGTTGTAGTACTGGCCGTAGGTTCCGGTCGACTGGCCGTAGAAGCCGGTCGTGATCAGTCGGGCCGCGAAGTAGGACGACAGCAGGCCGATGACGTACAGCGGTGTGACCGCGATGAAGCCGGCGATCATGCGGGTGGTCACGAGGAACGGCAGCGACGGCACGCCCATGACCTCGAGCGCGTCGACCTCCTCGGAGATGCGCATCGCCCCGAGCTGGGCGGTGAAGCCGCAGCCCACGGTCGCGGACAGGGCCAGCCCGGCCACCAGCGGAGCGATCTCGCGGGTGTTGAAGTACGCCGAGATGAACGCGGTGAAGTTCGCGACCCCGAGCTGGTTGAGCGCGGCGTAGCCCTGCAGCCCGACCTCGGTGCCGGTGAAGAAGGTGAGGAAGGCGATCACGCCGACGGTGCCGCCGACCAGCGCCAGCGCGCCGCTGCCGAGGCTGACCTCGGCGAGCAGCCGGACGACCTCGCGCTTGTAGCGGATCAGCGCGCGGTAGGTCCAGAACAGCGACCGGGCGTAGAACGACAGTTGGGCGCCGAGGTCGTCGAGCGCCGCCAGCGGACGGCGGGCGGCGGACTGGGCCATCCGCGCGGGTCGCTGCAGGACAGGGGGCAGCGTGCTGCCGGTGAGGGCCATCAGCCGCCCTTCTGCGGGACGACCTGGAAGTACCCGGCCGTGATGATGAAGTTGGTCAGGAACAGGAGCATGAAGCTGATGACGACGCTCTGGTTGACGGCGTCGCCGACGCCCTTCGGCCCGCCCTTGGCGTTGAGCCCCTTGTAGGACGCCACCAGCGCGGCGATCATCCCGAAGATCACCGCCTTGAGCTGGCCGACGTACAGGTCGGGCAGCTGCGCGAGCGCCGTGACGCTCGCGAGGTAGGCACCGGGGGTGCCGCCCTGCAGGATGACGTTGAAGAAGTAGCCGCCGACCACGCCGACGACGGCGACCAGGCCGTTGAGGAAGAAGTCCACCAGCATGGTGGCGAGCACGCGCGGCACGACCAGGCGCTGCAGCGGACTGACGCCGAGGACCTCCATCGCGTCGATCTCGTCGCGGATCTTGCGCGAGCCGAGGTCGGCGCAGATCGCCGAGCCGCCGGCGCCGGCGATGAGCAGCGCGGTGACGATCGGGCTCGCCTCGCGCACGATGCCGAGCACCGCCACGGCACCGGTGAAGCTCTGGGCGCCGATCTGCTTGGTGAGGTTGCCGACCTGCAGCGCCAGCACCGCGCCGAACGGGATCGACACCAGCGCGGTGGGCAGGATGGTCACGCTGGCGATGAACCACGCCTGCTGGACGAACTCCGCGCCCTGGAACGGGCGCTTGAACAGGCTCCGCAGGACGTCGAGCGAGAGGGCGAAGAAGTCACCCGCCCCCTTCACGGGAGCCAGCGGGCTCGGGGCCATCAGTCGCCGCCGCGACGGCGGGACGCCGTCTTGCGCGGGCGCACGGCGGTGACCTCGGGCGTGGGCTGGACCGAGGTCTCGGGCTCCTCGAGCACGGCGACGGAGGCGGCTGGCCGGCGACGGGCGGCGCGCGGCCGGTCGACGGCAGGGTCCCCGGCAGCAGGCTCGTCGGCGGTGGGCGCCGGCTCGGCGGTCCCGGTTTCGACCCGGGAGGGGAGCGGCCGGCGGAACCCGTCCGACACGACGATCCGCTCGGGCGGGGTCTCGCCGGTCCAGCCCGTCGGGCCGTCGCCGGTCGGCTGCGGCAGCTCGACGTCGAGGCCCGCGAACGACCCGGGCGGCGGAACGACGCCGTGCTCGCGCAGCCAGCTGCCGGGCAGGCGCTGGCTGTCGCGGATGCGACCGTCCGACGTCGGGAGCTGCTCCGGGATGGGCGGGAGCTTGCCGAGCTCCTCGCCGCCGGCGGCCTCGGCCGCCAGCTCGCCGGCGTCCTTCTCCTCGGCCATGCCGATCGGCCCCTGGCGCTGGCCGTTGAGGAACTGCCGCACCACGGGCTCGTTGCTCGACAGCAGCATCTCGCGAGGGCCGAACATGGCCAGGTGGCGGCGGTAGAGCAGGCCGATGTTGTCGGGCACCGAGCGGGCGGTGGCGATGTCGTGGGTGACGATGAGGAACGTCGCCTTGATCTCGGCGTTCAGGTCGACGATCAGCTGGTTCAGGTAGGCCGTGCGGACCGGGTCGAGGCCGGAGTCCGGCTCGTCGAACAGCAGGATCTCGGGGTCGAGCACGAGCGCCCGGGCCAGACCGGCGCGCTTGCGCATGCCGCCGGAGATCTCCCCGGGGAGCTTCTTCTCCGCGCCGGACAGCCCGGTCATGTCCATCTTCTCGAGGACGATGTCCTTGATCTGCTTCTCGGACTTCTTGGTGTGCTCGCGCAGCGGGAAGGCGATGTTGTCGAACAGGTTCTGCGACCCGAACAGCGCGCCGTCCTGGAACAGCACCCCGAACAGCTTGCGGACCTCGTAGAGCTCGCGCTCCGGGATCCGGGTGATGTCCTTGCCGTCGATCATGATCGAGCCCTGCTCGGGCTTGAGCAGGCCGATCAGCGTCTTGAGGAAGACCGACTTGCCGGTACCCGACGGGCCGAGCATGACGCTGATCTCGCCGGCGGGGAGGGTCAGGCTGACGTCCTCCCAGATCGTCTGCTTGCCGAAGCGCTTGGTGAGGTTCTCGACCTTGATCTCGACGCCCACTGTGGCTCCGTCTTCCGTCATCGGGTCAGGGGCGACGTGCGTCGCTGCCCTGCGGCCATGAGGGATCCCTGTGACCGCGCTCACAGGGTCCGGTTGAGCATACGACGCCCCAGGTTGTCCGGGGATACCCGCGAGTAACTCGTGCTGTGAGTCACCCCACAGTAACCGGCCGCATCCTCCCCGGGGGGGGTTCGACGCCACCGGGAGGTTCCTGAAGCCCTGGCCCGCCCCCGTCGGGACGTGCGGGTGGTGCTGGTTACTTCATGGTGACGGTGGCGCCGGCAGCCTCGAGCGCGGCCTTGGCCTTCTCCGCGGCGTCCTTGGCAACCTTCTCGAGCACGGGCTTGGGGGCACCGTCCACGAGGTCCTTGTCCTCCTTGAGGCCCAGGCTCGTGATGGTCCGGACATCCTTGATGACCTGGATCTTCTTGTCGCCGGCGCTCTCGAGGATGACGTCGAACTCGTCCTGCTCGGCGGCGGCCTCCTCGCCACCACCACCAGCGCCACCGGGGGCGGCGGCGACGGCGACGGGGGCGGCGGCGGTGACGCCGAAGGTCTCCTCGAACTGCTTCACGAACTCGCTGAGCTCGATCAGCGTCATCTCCTTGAACGCCTCGAGGAGGTCGTCGGTGCTGAGCTTCGCCATGGTGGCGTTCTCCTTCAGATCGTTGCCGGTTCCGGCGTGGTGGGTGGGGTCGTGCGTACGGCCGGAGCCGGTCAGGCGGTGGTGGTGTCGCTCTCGGTCGCGTCGGCCTCAGCCGCGGGGGCCTCGACCTCGGGGGCCTCGGTCTCCTCGGCGGCAGGCGCCTCGGCGGCAGCCGGCGTACCGGCACCCCCGGCCAGGACCGACGGGTCGGCCTCGGCCTTGGCCTGCAGGGCACCCACGACACGGGCGGCCTGCGCCAGCGGCGCGTTGAGCAGGTAGACGGCGTTCGACAGCGAGGCCAGCAGGGCCCCCGCCATCTTGGCCAGCAGGACCTCGCGGGACTCGAGGCTGGCGAGCTTGGTGATGTCCTCGGCCGTGAGCGTCTTGCCGTCCATGACGCCGCCCTTGACGACCAGGACGGGGTGCGCCTTGGCGAAGTCGCGCAGCGCCTTGGCGGCCGCGACGGGCTCGCCCTGGATGAACGCGACCGCGGTCGGGCCCTCCAGGAGGGCCTCCACGCCGGACACGCCGGCATCGGCGGCGGCGATCCTGGTCAGGGTGTTCTTCACGACGGAGTACGTCGTGTCGGCGCCCAGGGCGACCCGCAGGTCGCTGATCTGCTTGACGGTCAGGCCGCGGTACTCGGTGAGCACGGCCGCGGACGAGCCGCGGAACGCCTCGGCGATCTCGGCCACCGCGGCGGCCTTGTCGGGCCGGACCGTCGCGCGCTTGTGCTGCTGGACCTCAGCGTCAGCGGTGTCGACTGCCATGGGCCTCCTCTCGGTTCGGGAGCTGGTCAGGGCCCGCGACGAGAGGACTCCCCGGCGCAGGCGCGCACGGGGAGCCAGGGTGCCCGGACGGGGTCCGGGGTCTGTCCGTGTTCACCTGCGCGGGCCGTCCGCCTTGCAGCGGAGCCTTCAGCCGTCCCGGGGGACGGCGACCAGCGGTCTTGGGCGTGGATGAGACTAGCAGCCGGTACGGCCGACTCAGGGTCCGAGGACCAGCAGCCGGCCGTGCCGGGTCGAGCAGGCGACTAGACCTCGGTGGTGACGGTCGCGTCGTCGAGCAGGTTGCGCAGACGCTTGGGGTCGACGCCGATGCCGGGGCCCATCGTCGTGGAGACGGTGACCTTCTTGAGGTAGGTGCCCTTGGAGGTGGCCGGCTTCGCGCGGGTGACCTCGTCCATGGCGGCCGCGTAGTTCTCGACCAGCTGCTTCTCGTCGAAGCTGACCTTGCCGATGACCAGGTGCAGGTTGGCCTGCTTGTCGACGCGGAAGTTGACCTTGCCGCCCTTGATGTCGTTGACGGCCTTGGTGACGTCGGCGGTGACGGTGCCGGTCTTCGGGTTCGGCATCAGGCCGCGCGGGCCGAGGATGCGGGCGATCTTGCCGACCTTGCCCATCTGGTCCGGCGTCGCGACGGCGGCGTCGAAGTCGAGGAAGCCGGCCTGGATCTCGGCGATGAGGTCGTCGGAGCCGACCTTGTCGGCGCCCGCGGCCTCGGCCTCGGCGGCCTTCTCACCGGTGGCGAAGACGATGACGCGGGCGGTCTTGCCGGTGCCGTGCGGCAGGTTGACCGTGCCGCGGACCATCTGGTCGGCCTTGCGGGGGTCGACCCCGAGGACCATGGCGACCTCGACGGTCGCGTCGTACTTGACGGTGGAGGTCTCCTTGGCCAGCTTCACGGCCTGGAGGGGGCTGTACAGGGTGTCCGCGTCGACCTTCTCGGCGGCGGCGCGGTAGGCCTTGCTGCGCTTCATGCGCTGATCTCTTCTCT
>JAOPVV010000338.1 GCA_025966005.1 Frankiales bacterium | reverse complement strand
GGCACCTGCGCCACACGAGCCTGCTGGCCCGGCTCACGCGGCGCCCCGGCGTCGTCGACGCCGGGGTCGCCGCCGCCGGTCGCTCGCCGGGAGCGTTCGAGGCGCTGGCCGAACTGGGCCTGGGCCGGGGGCTGATCACGCCCGGCCTGGTCGGCGGGCTGGCCCGCCAGCTGGTCAGACGGGCTCGGTGAGAACCGTGCGCAGGAGCTCGGCCTCTTTGTCGGACAGCTTGAGCACCATGTCGGCGATGAACCTCTCGGCCTTGCCGCCGACCAGCGGGATCGGCACCTTCGCCTCGCCGTCGATGACGTAGCGGCTGCCCGTCGCGGTCGGCTCGAGCAGCAGCGTGCCGCCGAGCCGGGCCGGGGCACCGGGGATCTCGACCGACCAGGTGCCGCGCCGCAGGCCGTCCTGGGCCGGACCCCAGTCGTCGGTCTGCACGACCCGGCCGTCCTGCGGCAGGAACTTCTCGAGGAAGCCGGGGCCGCCACCGGGCAGCTCGCGGGACTGCACCAGCAGCACGCCGCCGTCGGGACGCTCGGTGCGCTCGACGACCCGGCTGCCGTCCCTCAGCGCCTCCGCCTTGCGGACCGGCCACTGCTCCGAGGTGAGGATCGCCAGGACCCGCTCGACGTCGCCCGAGCTCTCGTGGAGGGTGTGGATCGTGGCGCTCATGCGGTGCCCTCCAGGCGGACCGAGGTGGGGAGCAGCTCGTCGTCGGGCCGCTCCAGGGGGGTCACCCTGACACGGGCGACCCGCCGGGCGTCGAGCTCGGTCACCTCGAGGCGGTGGCCGTCGACCTCGACCGCCTCGCCGAGCCGCGGCACGTGGCCCAGGCAGGCCATCACGTAGCCGGCGAGCGTCTCGTACGGACCCTCCGGCAGCGAGACGCCGGTGACGGTGCGGACGTCGTCGAGGTTGAGCAGGCCGTCGGCCTCGAGCTCGCCGCCGCGGAAGCGCAGCGGGTCGTCGCCCTCGACGTCGTACTCGTCGCGGATGTCGCCGATCACCTCCTCGATGAGGTCCTCGAGCGTCACGATGCCTGCGGTGCCGCCGTACTCGTCGACGACGATCGCGAGGTGGTGGCCCTCCCGGCGCATCTCCGAGAGCGCGGGCAGCACCTTCTTGGTGTCGGGCAGCGACTTGACCTCGCGGGCGACGTCGGCCACGCGGGTGCCGCGGGCCTTGGTCGGCGAGACCATCAGGTCGCGCACATGCAGGAAGCCGATCACGTCGTCCTGCGAGCTGCCGGCGATCGGGTAGCGCGAGTGCGGCGCGTCCGCGGTCTCCTTGATGGCCCGGCTCAGGGTCATGCCGGCGTCGAGGAACGCCACCTCGGTGCGCGGCAGCATCACCTCGCGCAGCTGGCGCTCGCCGGCCGCGAAGACGTCGTCGATGAGCTTGCGCTCGTCCTTGGTCAGGGACTCGTGGGCGGCGACCAGGCCGCGCAGCTCGTCCTCGCTGATGGCCTCGCGCTTGCTGTTCGGGTCGCCGCCGAGCAGGCGCACGACGACGTCCGTGCTCGCGCTCAGCAGCCAGATGATCGGGCGGAACAGCACGGCGATGCGGTCGAGCCCGGGGGCGAACAGCATCGCCACCCGCTCGGGCCGCTGCAGGCCGAGGCGCTTGGGCGCCAGCTCGCTGAACACCAGCGAGAAGTAGCTGATGACCAGCGTGACGAGCACCAGCGCGACGGTGTCGGCGGCCCCGGCGGACAGGGTCGGCTCGAGCGCGTCGCTCAGCGGCTTGGCCAGCCGCGCGGCACCGAAGGCCGCGGACAGGAACCCCGCCAGGGTCACGCCCACCTGGACCGCGGCCAGGAAGCGGTTGGGGTCCGACATCAGGTGCGCGACCCGGGCCCCGCGCTTGCCGTTGTCGGCCAGGGCCTTGGCCTGCGCCTCGCGCAGGCTGACGAGCGCGATCTCGGTGGCGGCGAAGACACCCCCGACGAGGATGAACACGGCCACGAGCACGAGGTCGAGGACGGGCACGCTCACGGCGCGCACCACCCCCGGGTCGAGGACGGGCGCGCCGGACTACTGGGAGGTTCCACGCCGACCAGCGTAGGAGACGACGCACGACGGCCGCGCCCCCGGTGGGGACGCGGCCGTCGGTCAGGCTGGACTAGAAGGAGGCGAGGGCCTCGTTGAACGTCGCGCTCGGGCGCATGACGGCGTCCGTCTTGGCCTTGTCGACGTAGTAGTAGCCGCCGAGGTCGACGGGCGAGCCCTGCACGGCGAGCAGCTCCCCGACGATCTTCTGCTCGTCCGCGGCCAGCCGCTTCGCCAGGTCCGCGAACAGGGCCGCGGCGTCCGGGTCCTCGGTCTGCACGGCCAGAGCCTGCGCCCAGTACAGCGCGAGGTAGAAGTGGCTGCCCCGGTTGTCGATCTGGCCGACCTTCCGGGCCGGCGATCATCTCGGCCGCCGCGGCGTCCTCGGTCTGCTCGGCCAGAGCCTGCGCCCAGTACAGCGCGAGGTAGAAGTGGCTGCCGCGGTTGTCGATCTGGCCGACCTTGCGCGCCGGCGAGCGGCCCTCCTCGAGCACCCGGCCGGTGGCCTGGTCCAGCGTGGTGCCGAGCAGCGCCGCGCGCGCGTTGCCTGTCTTCTCGCCGAGGAACTCGAACGAGACGGCCAGCGCGAGGAACTCACCGAGGGAGTCCCAGCGCAGGTAGTCCTCCTTGACGAGCTGCTGCACGTGCTTGGGGGCCGAGCCGCCGGCGCCGGTCTCGAACAGGCCGCCGCCGTTCATGAGCGGCACGATCGAGAGCATCTTGGCGCTCGTCCCGAGCTCGAGGATCGGGAACAGGTCGGTGAGGTAGTCGCGCAGCACGTTGCCGGTCACCGAGATGGTGTCCTCGCCGCGGCGGGCCCGCTCGAGCGTGAAGCGGGTCGCTGCGGCGACGTCCATGACCTCGATCGTGAGGCCGTCCGTGTCCTCCTCGGCGAGGTAGGCGCGGACCTTGTTCAGCACCTCGGCGTCGTGCGCGCGGGTCTCGTCCAGCCAGAACACGGCAGGCACGGCGCTGGCCCGGGCGCGGCGGACGGCGAGCTGCACCCAGTCCTTGATCGGGGCGTCCTTGGTCTGGCAGGCGCGGAACACGTCGCCGGCCTCGACGTCCTGCGTCAGCAGCACGTTCCCGTCGGCGTCGACCAGGCGCACCGTGCCGGCGGACGAGACCTCGAAGGTCTTGTCGTGGCTGCCGTACTCCTCGGCCTTCTGCGCCATGAGGCCGACGTTCGGGACGCTGCCCATGGTCGTCGGGTCGAAGGCGCCGTGCTCGCGGCAGTGGGTGACCGTCTCGTCGTAGAGCTCGGCGTAGGACGAGTCCGGGATGACGAACTTGGTGTCCTGCTGCTGGTCCTCGGCGTTCCACATCTGCCCGGACGTGCGGATCGCCGCCGGCATCGAGGCGTCGATGATGACGTCGCTCGGGACGTGGAGGTTGGTGATGCCGCGGGCCGAGTCGACCTGGGCCAGCGCCGGCCCCGTCTCGTAGGTCCTCGCGATCGCGGCCTCGATGGCCGCGCGCCTGTCGGCCGGCAGGGCCTGCAGGTCGGCCAGCACGCCGCCCAGGCCCTGGTTCGGGTCGGCGCCGACGGAGGCGAGGTCGTCGGCGAAGTCGGTGAAGACGTCGGCGAAGAACTCCTTCACGACGTGGCCGAAGATGATCGGATCGGACACCTTCATCATGGTGGCCTTGAGGTGCACGGAGAACAGCACGCCCTTGTCCTTGGCGTCCGCGATCTCGCGGGCCAGGAACGCGGTCAGCGCGGCCTTGCGCATGACGGCGGCGTCGACGATCTCGCCGGCCAGCACGGGGAAGGACCTGAGCGCGGTCGTGGTGCCGTCCGCGCCGACGTGCTCGATGGTCACGGTGGTCGGCTCGGGGAG
Source organism: Frankiales bacterium (assembly GCA_025966005.1). Classification (GTDB taxonomy): domain Bacteria; phylum Actinomycetota; class Actinomycetes; order Mycobacteriales; family SCTD01; genus SCTD01. The sequence continues at coordinate 2,007 of JAOPVV010000338.1, read as the reverse complement.
GGTCACGGACGTCTCGGAGTGGCGGAAATCGCCCTCGGTCATCGTCGCGACGTGGCTCTGCGAGTCCTTCGACCAGGCGCCCATGGAGTGCGGGTGCTTGCGGGCGTAGCCCTTGACCGACGCGGGCGCGCGCCGGTCCGAGTTGCCCTCCCGCAGGACCGGGTTCACGGCGCTGCCCTTGACGGAGTCGTACGCCGCTCGGGACCGCTTCTCGGCGTCGGTCTGCGGGTCCTCCGGGTAGTCCGGGACGGCGTAGCCGGCGTCCTGCAGCTCCTTGACCGCGGCCTTGAGCTGCGGGACGGAGGCACTGACGTTCGGCAGCTTGATGATGTTCGCCTCGGGCGTCCGGGCGAGCTCACCGAGCTCGGCGAGGGCGTCCGGCCCGAGGTCGAAGGCCGCGAGGACGCGCGCCGCCAGGGAGATGTCGCGCGTCTCGACGGCGACACCGGCCTTGTCGGCGTAGGCCTGCACGACGGGCAGCAGCGAGTGCGTCGCCAGCGCCGGGGCCTCGTCGGTGTACGTGTAGATGATCTTCATGGCGTCCGCCATCAGAGCAGGCCCAGCTCGCGAACGGCGTCGCGCTCCTCGACGAGCTCGGCGACCGAGGCGTCGATGCGGGCGCGGGAGAAGTCGCTGACCTCGAGGCCCTGGACGATCTCCCACTCCCCGCCGGTCGAGGTGACGGGGAAGCTGCTGATGATGCCCTCGGGCACGCCGTACGAGCCGTCGGACATGATCGCGGCGGAGGTCCAGTCGCCCTGGGCGGTGCCGTTGACCCAGTCGTGGACGTGGTCGATGGCGGCGTTCGCGGCGGAGGCGGCCGACGACGAGCCGCGGGCCTCGATGATGGCCGCGCCGCGCTTGGCGACGGTCGGGATGAAGACGTCCTCGAGCCAGCTGCGGTCGCCGACGACCTCCTCGGCCGGGGTGCCGCCGATCGTCGCCTGCGACCAGTCCGGGTACTGCGTCGCGGAGTGGTTGCCCCAGATGGTCAGGTGCTCGATGTCCTTGACCGACGCCCCGGTCTTGCCGGCCAGCTGCGACAGCGCCCGGTTGTGGTCCAGGCGGGTCATGGCGGTGAACCGCGAGCCCGGGATGTCGGGGGCGTGCGAGGCGGCGATCAGCGCGTTGGTGTTGGCCGGGTTGCCGACCACCAGGACGCGGATGTCGCTGGCGGCGCCGGAGTTCAGCGCCTCGCCCTGGGGCTTGAAGATGCCGCCGTTGGCGGACAGCAGGTCGCCGCGCTCCATGCCGGCGGTGCGCGGGCGCGCGCCGACGAGCAGGGCCACGTTGGCGCCGTCGAAGGCTGCCTTGGCGTCGGACGTGATGTCGATGCCGGTCAGGAGCGGGAACGCGCAGTCCTCGATCTCCATCGCGGTGCCGGCGGCGGCCTTGAGGGCCGGCTCGATCTCGAGCAGGCGCAGGCGCACCGGGGTGTCGGGCCCGAGGAGCTGCCCGGACGCGATGCGGAACAGCAGCGCGTAGCCGATCTGGCCGGCGGCGCCGGTCACGGTCACGGTCATGGGGCTGGTGCTGGCCATCGGTACGGCTCCGCTTCGTCGGGGATGTCTGCGGCGCCAGGGTACGAGGTGGCCGCCGGCCCCGGTCAGGCGGGCGCGGGGCTGCTGGCGCCGGGCTGCGTGCGCAGCCGCACCTCGTGCTCGAGCCGGGCGCGGTCGGCCTCGCCGGCCAGCCCGAGCAGCGACGTGACCGGCCGGGGCAGGGTCACGACGTACTCCCACGACGTCCGGCCGTACGCCTCGAGGTCGTCCACCTGGTAGCGGACGACGGCGTCGCCCGCCAGGACCTCGTCGGGCTGGGGGGTCAGCGCGAGGTCGGTGACCTCGTCGGCCACGGACGACGGCACCACCTCGTCGACCGAGCCCGACACCGGACCGCCGGTCGTGTTGCGCACGACGGTGGTCGCCCGCAGCACCGCCCCGCCCCGCTCGAGCGACCAGCGCCGCTCGACGACCAGCCCGTCCGGCCGGGCCAGCGGCGCGAAGA
>JAOPVV010000297.1 GCA_025966005.1 Frankiales bacterium | reverse complement strand
CCGCCGCCGAGCTGGACCAGGCGCGCGCGGTGCTCAGCGGGCTCGCGACCGGCGAGATCGTCGTCGAGGACCACGTCCGCAAGCTGACCGCTCCGGTGACCGGCGGCGGGAAGGTGCTCGTCGACGCGGTCGGACGGCTCGACGCCGCCGGAATCGAGGTGATCGACGTCGGCCTGCGCCGGCCGACCCTGGACGACGTGTTCCTCAGCCTGACCGGGCACGCCACCGTGGAGGAGGACGCCGCATGACCGCCGTCGTCGAGTCGCTGGCCGACGGCGTCGTCGTCGCCAAGCGCAACCTCATCAAGATCAAGCGGGTGCCGGAGCTGCTCGTCTTCACGACGATCCAGCCGATCATGTTCATCCTGCTGTTCGCGTACGTGTTCGGCAGCGCCATCGACGTGCCGGGCATCGACTACCGCGAGTTCCTGATGGCCGGGATCTTCGCCCAGACCGTCGTGTTCGGCGCGACGTTCACCGGCGCCGGCATCGCCGACGACATGCAGAAGGGCATCATCGACCGGTTCCGGTCACTGCCGATGTCCCGCTCGTCGGTGCTCATCGGGCGCACGGCCAGCGACGTCGTGCTCAACCTGCTGAGCGTGACGGTGATGTCGCTGACCGGCCTGGTCGTCGGCTGGCGCATCCGCACCTCGGTGCTCGAGGCGATCGGCGGCTTCCTGCTGCTGCTGGCCTTCGCCTACGCGCTGTCGTGGGTGATGGCCTACATCGGGCTCATCGTCCCGACGACGGAGGTCGTGCAGAACGCCTCGTTCATCGTGCTGTTCCCGCTGACCTTCATCGCCAACACGTTCGTCCCGATCGAGGGCTTTCCGACCGTGCTGCGCGTGATCGCGGAGTGGAACCCGGTGTCGACGCTGACGCAGGGCGTGCGCGAGCTGTTCGGGAACACCAGCCCGGCTCTGCCACCGGCGGACGTCTGGTCGCTGCAGAACCCCGTGCTCTACACGACGTTCTGGATCATCGGCATCCTCGTCGTGTTCGTCCCGGTCGCGACGCGGCAGTACCGCAGAGCCGCCTCGACGTAGCCGGGCGGCTCAACCGCCGCGGGGTCGGTGCGGCTCGCGGGTGGGTCCGACGTGCTGCGCCAGCCAGGCGTTGAGCGGCTGCACGGCCCGCCACGCGTCAGCGACCCGCTCGCCGCACTCGGGCTCGTGGAGCCACTCGGCCGGCTCGAAGCTCAGCCCGGCGGCGAGCGACTTGTGGCGCAGCAGGTCGGCGCGGGGGTGGTCGGGCTCGTACGGCTTGGGCAGCCGCTTGAGCTGCTCGCCGATGACCTCCCAGCCGTCCAGCGCGTCGAGCACCGCCACGAGGGCGCGTCCGGACAGGTCGTCGTCCACCGCGGCGCGCAGCCGCTGCACCTGGTCGGTGTGGGTGTGCCAGTAGCCGCCACCCACGTACAGGCCGTCGGCCGACAGCTGCACGTAGAGCGCACCGCCCGTCCCGGAGCCCTCGACGACGGCCGCGGCGTGGTCCTTGTACGGCGTCTTGTCCTTGCTGAAGCGGACGTCGCGGTACGGGCGGAAGAACTTCGCCGTCCCGAACTCCGGGGCCAGATCGGCGATCAGCGCCTCCATCGGCGCCTTGACCGCCCGGTCGTACAGCGGCTTGCTGTCGGTCCAGTACGCCTTGCTGTTGTCGGCGCGCAGTCCCTCGTAGAAGACCAGGGCCTGCTCGGGGAAGCCCTCGAACGCCATCAGTCCTCCCGCAGGTCGGTGTGGAAGCGGAGCTGCCTCTCGACGGTCGCGCCGGTGTCCAGGCCCCGGCCCGCTCCGTCGGGCTCGAACCCCGCGCCCAGGAGGAACGCGCGGGTCGCCGGGTCGCGCTCCCAGGCCCAGCAGACCGCCGTCACCGAGCCGTCCCGGCGCCATCCCTCGGCCGAGGCGGCGAGCAGGCGGGAGGCGTGTCCGCGCCGGCCCCACCGCGGCTCGACGAGCAGCGTCAGCAGCTCGACCGCGTCGTCCAGCCCGTCATCGGCGGCCGGGCCGCTGGCGGCGAACCCGACCAGCTCGTCGCGCTCGAAGGCGACCAGCACGCGGTGGGTCGGCGTCGGGGGGCTCTCGACCGCGCCCAGCCACAGCGCCGCCGCCTGCACCTCGGGGACGTCGAGCGCCTCGGCCGGCAGCAGATCGGCGTAGGCGGTGCGCCAGGTCGACAGCTGGACACGCGCGATCCGCTCGGCGTCGGCGGGGCGAGCGGGTCTCACGCTGACATCGGCCACGTCGGGGAGCCTAGGGTCGGGCGACCGGGGAAGGCCTCCGAGGACGGACCACCACGGAGGAGCAGCATGGCGATCGCGACCACCAACCCGGCGACCGGCGAGGTCGTCAAGACCTTCGAGGCGCTCACCGATGCCGAGCTCGAGGACAGGCTGGAGCGCTCGCACCAGGCGTTCCTGACCTACCGCCACACGTCCTTCACCGACCGCGCGGGCTGGATGCGCGCCGTCGCCGACCTGCTCGACGCGGAGGCGCAGCCGATCGCCGAGCTGATGACGCTCGAGATGGGCAAGACGATCAAGGCGGCGAAGGCCGAGGTCGGCAAGTGCGCCGCCGGCTGCCGCTACTACGCCGAGCACGCCGAGCGCATGATGGCCGGCCACGACGTGGACGCCGGGGCGGTCAAGGCCGAGCGGGCCTACGTCCGCTGGGAGCCGATCGGTCCCGTGCTGGCCGTCATGCCGTGGAACTTCCCGCTGTGGCAGGCGTTCCGCTTCGCCGCTCCGGCCCTGATGGCCGGCAACGTCGGGCTGCTCAAGCACGCCAGCAACGTCCCGCAGACCGCGCTGCTCATGGAGGAGCTGTTCCGCCGCGCCGGCTTCCCGGACGACGTGTTCCAGACGCTGCTGATCGGCAGCGGCTCGGTCGAGCGGGTGCTGCGCGACAGGCGGGTGGCGGCCGCGACGCTGACCGGCAGCGGTCCGGCCGGCCAGTCGGTGGCCGCCATCGCCGGCGACGAGATCAAGCCGACGGTGCTCGAGCTCGGCGGCAGCGACCCGTTCGTCGTCATGCCCTCGGCCGACCTCGAGCGGGCCGCCCAGGTCGCCGCCACCGCCCGCTGCCAGAACAACGGCCAGAGCTGCATCGCCGCCAAGCGCTTCATCGTCCACACCGACGTCGCCGAGCGCTTCGAGCAGCTGTTCGCCGACGCCCTGCGCGCCCTCGTGCTCGGCGACCCGACCGACGACGCCACCGACGTCGGCCCGCTCGCGACCGAGTCCGGCCGCGACGACGTCGAGGAGCTCGTGCAGGACGCCATCGACAAGGGCGCGACGGTCGTCGTGGGCGGCGAGCGCCCCGACCGTCCCGGCTGGTACTACCCGCCCACGCTGCTCACCGGCGTCACCAAGGACATGCGGATGTTCTACGAGGAGGTGTTCGGCCCCGTCGCGCAGCTGCACGTTGTCCCCGACCTCGACGCCGCCCTCGAGATCGCGAACGACACCGAGTTCGGGCTGGGCAGCAACGCGTGGACGGACGACCCGGCCGAGCAGGAGCGGTTCGCGCGCGAGCTGCAGGCCGGCATGGTCTTCATCAACGGGATGACCGCCTCCTACCCCGAGCTGCCGTTCGGCGGCATCAAGACCAGCGGGTACGGCCGCGAGCTCGCCGAGCTGGGGATGCACGAGTTCTGCTCGGCCAAGACGGTGTGGGTCGGGGCTGGCCAGGCCCCGTCGACCGCGCACGTGGAGTGATCTCCCAGGCCGTCGCCCGTCGGATCGCTCTGGCCGCGCAGGGCTTCGCGGACGCGCGTCCGACGGGTGCGGCCGACCGGCGCCACCTGCGCAGGGTGCTCGGCAGGACCCACCTGCTGCAGGTCGACTCGGTCAACGTCTTCGCCCGCGCCCACTACCTGCCTCTGTTCAGCCGCCTGGGGGCGTACGACCCGCAGCTCGTCGACCGCGCCGCCTACCGTGACCACGAGCTGTTCGAGTACTGGGGGCACGAGGCGTCGCTGCTGCCGGTCGCGCTGCACCCGCTGCTGCGCTGGCGGATGGAACGGGCCGCCGCCATGGAGGAGGGCGCGGGGCGCGTCCGGGCGATGCTGCGCGACCACCCCGGCTTCGTCGAGCACGTCCTGCAGCGACTGCGCGACGAGGGCCCGTCGACGGCCGGCGACCTGCACGTGGGGGAGCGGCCCGGTGGCCCGTGGTGGGACTGGTCGTCGACGAAGGTGGCGCTCGAGCACCTGTTCTGGAGCGGACGGGTCACGACCTCCTCGCGCCGCGCGTTCGCCCGGGTCTACGACCTGACCGAGCGGGTGCTGCCGGCGGCGGTGCTCGCCGTGCCGACCCCGAGCCGGGAGGACGCGCAGCGCGAGCTCGTGCGGCTCTCGGCCCGGGCGCACGGCGTGGCGACCGAGAAGGACCTGCGCGACTACTTCAGGCTCCGTCCGGACGAGGCCCGGCAGGCGGTGCGCGACCTCGTCGAGGCCGGCGACCTGCTGCCGGTCGAGGTGGAGGGCTGGCGTCGCCAGGCCTACCTCAGCGTCGGCGCGGCGGTGCCACGGCGCGTCCGGGCCAGCGGGCTGCTGTCGCCGTTCGACCCGCTGGTGTGGGAGCGGTCGCGGGCGTCCCGCCTGTTCGGCTTCGACTACCGCATCGAGATCTACGTCCCGGCGGCGCAGCGCGTCCACGGGTACTACGTCCTGCCGTTCCTGCACGACGAGGCCGTGCGCGCCCGGGTCGACCTCAAGGCCGACCGCAGGGCGGGCGTGCTGCGGGTGAGAGCGGCGTGGTGCGAGGACGGGCACGACCGGGCGCAGACCGCCGCGGCGCTGACCGCCGAGCTGCGCCGGGCCGCCGACTGGCAGGGGCTCGGCGAGGTCGTGGTCGAGCCGCGGGGTGACCTGGCGCCGTACCTCTGAGCGCACTACCCCGCCCGAACCGTTCGCCCAGGGCCTCCCGCCGAACGGTTCGGGCGGGGTGGTGCCCGATGGGGGGACGACGAAGGGCCGCCCCCTCGGGAGCGGCCCTGCGTTCGGGGGACTCAGTCGTCCCAGGGTCCGAAGTCGTTCATACGACGTCCTCTCTGCGTCCCGACGCTCCGCTGTAACGAGCACCGGAGAGCCGGGGTGGTGCGTGTGATCGGGTCCGCGGTGTCAGGTCAGCAGGACCGGGTGAACCGTGCGCGTCGCGCACTGGGCAGCCACATGGTGGGCTGCTGTCCGGTGCAAGCGTCAGGAGCTGTGTCGGCATTCCCGGCACGTCCTTGAGGCCTGCTCCACCGACAGCCTACGGTGCGCGTCCGACGAACGAGGAGACGACGTGGACCGGTCCGACTGGGGCGAGCCCCGCTCGCGCACCCTCACCTGGCACGACCCGATGGCCGCGGCGGCCGCCGGCGCGACGATGTCCGGCCTGGACTACCTGCGGGCGGTGGCCGCGGGCGAGCTGCCGCCGGCGCCGATCTCGTCCCACTTCGCGATGACCGTCGTGTCGGTCGACCCGGGCGAGGTCGTCTTCGAGTGCCTGCCGGACGAGTCGGCGTACAACCCCATCGGGCTGGTGCACGGCGGGCTGGTCTGCACGCTGCTCGACTCAGTGACCGGGTGCGCCGTCCACACGACGCTGCCCGCCGGAACGGCGTACACCTCGATCGAGCTCAAGGTCAGCTACCTGCGTCCGGTGCGCGCCGACACGGGCCTGCTCACCGCCCGCGGACGGGTGGTCAAGGCGGGGCGCAAGGTGGCGTTCGCCGAGGGGGAGGTGCTCGACGCCGCGGGCAAGGTGCTCGCCAGCGCGACGACCAGCTGCCTGGTCATGCCGGGATGAGCGACCCGGCCGACCTGACGCTGGTCGAGCTGCTGCCGCTGCTGGCGTCGCGGGCGCTGTCGGCGCGCGAGCTGCTCGACGCCTGCCTGGCCAACGTGGAGCGGCACGAGCAGCAGGTGCAGGCGTTCGTCGTGCTCACGCCCGAGCGGGCCCGGACGGCCGCCGAGCGGGCGGACGCCCACCGCGCCGCCGGTCGTCCGGTCGGCGAGCTCGCCGGGGTGCCGGTCGCGGTGAAGGACCTCTACCTGACCGCCGGGACGCCGACCACGGCGTCCAGCCGGGTGCTCGAGGGGCACGACCCCGGCCTCGACGCGGAGGTCTGGACCCGGCTGCAGCGGGCCGGCGCGGGGCTGCTCGGCAAGACGACGATGCACGAGTTCGCCTACGGGACAGGCAGCATCCCGACCCGCAACCCGTGGGGCCTGGACCGGACACCGGGCGGCTCGTCCGGCGGCAGCGGTGCGGCGCTCGCCGCGCGGATGGCGCCCGTCGCGACCGGGACGGACACCGGTGGCTCGCTGCGCATCCCCGCCGGCGCCTGCGGCCTGTCGAGCCTGCGTCCGGCGCAGGGACGCGTGTCGACCTACGGCGTCGTCCCGCTCTCGCCCTCGCTCGACACCGCCGGGCCGATGGCGCGCCGGATGCTCGACGTGTCGTTGCTCCTGCGGCTGCTCGCCGGTCACGACCCGCGCGACCCCGGCTCGCTGGACGCCCCGGTACCCGCCTACCCGCAGCAGGCCCCCCGCGACCTGGCCGGGGTGCGGATCGGGGTGCCGTCCGCGGGCTTCTGGGACGACACCGACGCCGACGTCGACCGGCTGTGCGCCGCCGGGCTCGAGCTCCTCGCCGCCCGCGGTGCCGAGCTCGTCGAGGTCGTGCCGCCGTCCGGGACGCAGCAGGTCATGGACTGGCCGGGCACCTACGGCGAGACCATGGGCCCGGAGGCCGTGGCGGTGCACGCCCAGTGGCTCGCCGAGCGCGAGCACCTGTACGGCGAGGAGGTGCTGGGACGGCTGCGCGCAGGGCAGGAGGTGACCCCGGAGCAGTACGAGCACGCGCAGCAGCACCGGCGGGCGTGGGCGCAGGCGTGGCGGGCGCTGTTCGCCTCGCTGCGGCTCGACGCCGTCGCGCACCCGACCAACCCGCAGCCGCCGGCGCTGCTCCCCGGCCGCGGACCGTCGATCTGGCCCAGCAAGGCGTGGTCGGTCACCGGGTTCCCCGCGCTGTCTGTGCCGGTCGGGGTCGACGTCCGCGGTCTGCCCGTCGGCCTGTCGCTCGCCGCGCTGCCCGAGCAGGAGGCGTCCCTCGTCGGGCTCGGCGTGGTCGTCGACGAGGAGGTCCAGCTCTGGCAGCGCAATCCGCTGGCACCGGCCTGAGACGCTCCGGACGTGCGCACCGAGAGGGTCGACCCGACCGACGAGCGGGCCTTCGCCCGGTGGTTCGCCGTCCTCGACGCCGTGCAGCGGGACGAGCGGCCCGGCGAGCCGGGCTGGCTGCCGCACGAGCAGCACCGGAGCCTGCTGGACAGCCAGGGCGACGATCCGGACCACGCGAAGATCGCACTGCAGGTGGTCGACGGCGACGAGGTGGTGGCCGTCGCCAAGCTGGAGCTCCCCCGCCGGGACAACCACCACCTCGTCGAGCTCGTCCTGGTTACCCACCCTCGGCACCGGCGGCGCGGCGCCGGGCGACGGCTGCTCGTGGCCGTCGAGGAGCTCGCGCGTGAGCAGGGGCGGACGACGATCATCGCGGGCAGCGACGAGCCGCCCGGCAGCGTCGGCACGTCCGCGAGCCGGGGCTTCGCCGAGGCCACCGGCTTCTCGTTCTCCCAGGTCGAGGTGCGCCGCGACATCGACCTGCCACTGGACCCCGAGGTCGTCGCTCGCCTCGAGCGGGCGGCGCGCGGGCACGCCGCCGACTACGCGCTGCGCAGCTGGCGCGACCGTGTGCCGGACGACCTGGTCGAGGACATGGCCGAGCTGTACCGGCGCATGTCGACCGACTTCCCGCGGGCGGACATGGAGCTGTTCGAGGAGGAGTGGGACGTCGCCCGGGTCCGGCGCGACGAGGAGCAGGCGCGGGCCATGGACCGCACCTGGTTCGGCGCGGGAGCGGTCCACCTGCCGACCGGGCGGATGGTGGCGTACACGGAGGTAGGCGTCCCCCGAGCCGCGCCGCAGCGCGTCTACCAGTGGGACACCCTCGTCGTCAGCGAGCACCGCGGCCACCGGCTCGGCACGCTCGTGAAGCTGGCCTGCCTGCAGCAGGTCAGCGCCGAGTTCCCTCAGGCGAGAGTGATCTCGACCTGGAACGCCGAGGAGAACGTCCCGATGGTCCGGGTGAACGACACCCTGGGCGCGCGGGTCAACGGCCAGCTCGTGAACTGGCAGAAGAGGCTCTAGACCGGCCCGACGTGGGTCACGCCGCCGACCTCGGCGGCGACGTCCTGGTCGTCGGGGCGGCGTGGCCCGAGCTCGACGAGGTACATCGCGCCGAGCACCAGCGCGCCGCCCAGCACGACGCGCGGGCCCAGCCGCTCGCCGCCGAGCAGCACCGCGAACAGGCCGGCGAACACCGGCTCCATCGTCATGATGATCGCCGCCCGGGTGGCCGGCAGGTGCGCCTGCGCCCAGGTCTGCACCACGAGGGCGAGCGCTCCGGCGACCAGCGCCATGTAGATCAGCGCGCCCCAGTCGCCGGCTTGGTCGGGGACCGTCAGCCCGCCCGGCACCGCCCCGGCGCCGCACACGACCGTGATGGTGGCGAGCTGCACGACGGTCAGGCCGAGCGCGTTGCGGCCGCTGCTCCACGCGCCCAGCCCCACGATGTGCGCGCCGTACAGCAGCGCCGACGCCAGCGTGAGCGCCTCGCCGCCGCCGATCGAGAGGCCCTGCAGCGACAGCACGGCCAGCCCGGCCGTCGCCAGCGCCACCGCGGACCAGACCGTGCGGCCGATCCGCGCCCGCAGCAGGAGTGCTGCGAGCAGCGGGGTGAACACGACGTACATGCCGGTGACGAAGCCCGAGACCGAGGCCGAGGTGGTCTGCAGACCGACGGTCTGCAGGATCTGCGCGCCGCCGTAGACCAGGCCCAGCACGACGCCGTGCCGCCGCTCCGCCGGCGTCAGCGCCGCCACCGCCCGGGGGGCGATCAGCGCGACGGCGACCGTGGCGAGGGCGAACCGGACGGCCAGGAAGTCGGTGACCGGCACCCGGTCGACGACGCCCTTGAGCAGGAAGAAGGTCGAGCCCCACGCCGCCGTCACGGCCAGCAGCCCCAACGCCGAGAGCGTCGCGCTCGACGTGCGGCGCGACGCTCCCGTGCTGGTGGTGCTGCTCATGGCCCCGATGTCACCACACCGGGCCGCCGGGGCAGACCTCCCGGCGGCGACCGGCGACGAGCAGGCCGGCTCCGGTGAGGACGACGACCGCCGCGAGCGGGGCCGTGCCGAGCGCGGTCGTGCCGGTGCGGGGGAGCGACGTCGCGCTGACGACGCTGCCGCCCGTCGCGGCGAGCGTGACCGTGCCGGCCCCGGCGGTGCCGGCTGCGGTACTGCCGGCGGCGAGCGGGGCGGACTGGGCCGGGGTGACGGTCGCGGCCGTGACGACCGGCGAGCCGGAGATCGCCTGCGGACCGGGAGCAGGGGCCAGCAGCGCCCCGGCCCTCACGGAGGCGGCGCCCGTCGTCGACACCGTCATCGACGCCCCGCGCCGGGGTCCGGCGGATGCCGGTGGCAGAGGTGCTCATGTCGTCTCCCTGGTCGGTGTGCCGTGCTGTAGCGGGAGCAACGAGGGCTCGAGAGGCGTGACGTCCGCCGTACGCCGCAACCTGCGGGCGGTTCGTACGGCCCCGACTGCGGCGACGCGTCACCCGTTCGGCGCATCGAGCGGCCGGCGGCAGCGCGGTCGCTCTAGGCTCGCGGGCATGAGCGACGACGCGGCCCCGGTCTACCGAAGCGACATGGGCGTCGAGCTCGTCAAAGCCTCCGCCAGCGACGCGGACGTCGTGTGGTCGGCCCGGGTGTCGACGCAGGGCGAGGCGTCGCTGGAGGCGCTGGACGCCGACCCCGGCCGGTCCGAGGGGCTCATCCGCTACCTCATGAAGAACCGCCACGGCACGCCGTTCGAGCACAACAGCATGACCTTCCTGATCACCGCGCCGATCTTCGTCTTCCGCGAGTTCCACCGACACCGGGTCGGGTGGTGCGTCTCCGGCGACACGCTCATCCCGGTCGGCACGTCGAAGAACGGGACAACCAAGCGCATCGCCGACGTGTACAGCGACTGGCACGACGGCGTACGGGACTCACTGGGGCGCACGCGCAGGCTGCCGTCCTGCCGCAACCTCGCGACGCGCACCCTCAACCTGGAGACCGGCCTGCTCGAGTCGGCGCGGATGGTCGACGTCTTCCAGGCGGGGGTAAAGCCGCTGATCCGCCTGACGACGAGCTCCGGGAAGAGCGTGAAGGTCACCAGGGAGCACCGGTTCTGGTCGGCCGGCGCATGGGTGAAGGCCGGTGACCTGGTCGTCGGCGACGTGGTCTCGTGCATGGCGACAGTTCCGGTCGGCCAGTACGAGGCCATTCCCCGCCGCCTTCGTGAGGGGATCCAGGTCTGGACGACCCGCATGAAGCCTGAGGTCATCGCTGCGATGGACGCCTGTCACGTGTGCGGTGGCGTCTTCACGCGCGAGGAGCTCGAGGTCGACCACGTCGTCCCGGTCAGCAAGGACCTCCGGCTCGCCCTCGACAGGGAGAACCTCGCCCCGATCTGCATCCCGTGCCACGAGGTCGAGACGGGGCGCGAGTCCTGGGAGGTGACGCGCCGCCCGATGGCCAGCGGTGCCCGCGACGAGCGCATCACGGCCATCGAGGACGCGGGCGAGGAGATGACGTACGACCTGGAGATGCCCGCCCCCTGGCACAACTTCGTCGCCGACGGCTTCATCGTCCACAACAGCTACAACGAGGAGTCAGGCCGCTACCGCGAGCTCGAGCCGGTGTTCTACGTCCCCGGGCCCGAGCGCAAGCTGCTGCAGCAGGGCAAGCCCGGCCACTACGAGTTCGTCGACGCCGGTCCGGAGCTGACGGCGCTGGCGGTCGAGTCGACCCAGCGGGCCTACGGCGCGGCGCACGTGAGCTACCGCGAGATGCTCGCGGCCGGGGTCGCCCGCGAGGTGGCCCGCACCGTCCTGCCGGTCGGGACGTACAGCTCGATGTACGCGACCTGCAACGCCCGCTCGCTGATGTCCTTCCTGTCGCTGCGCACGCAGGCGGAGGGCTCGACCTTCCCGTCCTTCCCGCAGCGCGAGATCGAGATGGTCGCCGAGCAGATGGAGACCGAGCTCGCGCGCCTCATGCCGATCACGCACCGGGCCTTCGTCGATGCGGGGCGCGTCTCACCCTGACCGGGCGTGCTGGCGATCACCGAGGGGTAGACCCGGCGGCGTGAAGCCCAGCCCCGCGGCGACCGACCGCACCCTGCCCGACGGCCGCCAGCGGTCCCCGCGACCGGCGGAGCTGCTCCGCTCGGGGGGCAGCGTCCTGCGGCGGGTGCCCGGCATGGCCCTGACGACGTGGCGCTACCTCGCCCACCGCAGCTCGGTCGACCACGAGATCGTCGACCACGCCGGGCTGCCGGGGCACGCACCGGACGCCGACCGTCCGCTGCCCGGCGACGACGCGACGCTCCTGCGGCGCAGCTCGGGCCGCGGCCCGCTCTACCAGCGGACCTACGAGGTCGTCGTCGACGACGCCCGCACCGGTCCCGAGGAGCTCGTCACCCGGCTGCTCAACGACCCCAACCGCGCCTCCCCGACGGAGGTCTCGGACTTCGAGGCCGCCGACGGGGGGCGCCGCGACCCCGGCGCGGAGTTCGCCGTCCGCATGCCCGGACCGTGGGACGCTCCCGTCCGGGTCGTCGAGCGCACTCCGGTGTCGTTCCGGTTCGCCACGCTCCGCGGTCACATGGAGGCCGGCGAGATCGAGTTCCGGGCCGCCTGGGCCGACGGCGGCCGGCTGGTGTTCACCATCGAGTCCTGGGCTCGCAGCGGCGACCGCCTCTACGACTGGATGTACGACAAGGTGCCGCTGGCCCGCGAGATGCAGTTGCACATGTGGGTCCACGTCTGCGAGCAGGTCGCGCAGATGGCCGGCGGACGGCCCGGGCGCGTCCAGGTGACGACCCACCGCTGGAAGGCCGCCGCGCGTGGTTGACGTCCGCCTGCTCGGCAAGACCGACGTCGAGGGCGAGCTGGCCAAGCTCCGCGACGCGAAGGTGAACTACGAGCTGGCGGCGCCGCCGGAGGCCGAGGACGGCTGGTCGTTCGACGAGTACTGCCAGCGGCTGCCGAGCGAGGCGCCGGGGGAGCCGGTCGAGGGTGGGCCGTACGAGATCGCCCGTCGGCTGGTGAAGGACTACGAGTTCGCCGACCCGGCCATCATCAAGGCCGTCTGGCTGCCCGAGAGCCCGCTCGAGGCCCGGAACATGCTGCTGCAGGGACGCTTCCTCGTCCTGCGCTTCCTGCTCGGCGTGCGCGTGTCGTCCGTCGTCGACGAGACGGTCGAGGAGGACGGCAGGACCCTGCGCATCTGGGGCTGGTGCTACCGGACGCTGTCGGGCCACCTCGAGGCCGGCGAGATGTGCTACCGCGTGGTGAAGGTGCTCGAGACCGGCGAGGTCCAGTTCCGGGTCTGCCGCTACGTCCGCTCGGAGCAGATCCGCAACCCGGTCGTCAAGGCCGGCTGGGCCACCTTCGGCCGGCTCATGCAGATCGTGTTCGTCAAGCGGTCGCTGGCCCGGATGAAGCGGCTGGTCGAGGCCGAGATGGTCCTCGGGCACCGCGACGTCGGGGTGCCGCTGGTGGCCGACCGGGTCCAGGTCCGGGAGGCCGGTGCCTGAAGCCGGGTCGGCCTGAGGTCCCGGTGCGATCATGGTGGGTGACCGCCCTCGATCCGTCGTCGCCGGCGCAGGAGCTGGCCGACCTCAGGGCTGAGCTGGCGCTCCAGCTCGCTGCGCTCGACACGGTCGCGGTCGGCCTGATCGTGGTCGACGACCAGCTGCAGGTGCTCGTCTGCGACGCGGCGTACGAGACCGCCGTCGGCGTGCGTCCGGCGCAGGCCACCGACGAGGCGCTGCGGGCGGCCTCGGTCGTCATCGTCCGCCCTGACGGGACGGACTGGCCGGACGACGACTGGCCGCTGGTCCGCGCTCTGAGGGAGGTCCTGGACGCCATGCTCATGGGGGTGCGCCGGCCGTCCGGGACGAACTGGATCGTCGTCGCTGCCCGGCCGCTGCACCGTGACGGCGACCGCAGCCGTACGCGGCGGTCGCCACCCTCACCGACGTCATCACGCGGCACAGCGACGACGGGACGTGCCTGTACGCCTCGCCGTCGCTGCGGGACGTCCTCGGCCGCGAGCCGGCCGAGCTGCAGGCACGGCCGGCCACCGACTTCGTCCACCAGGACGACCAGGCAGCGCTCATCGCCGCCCTCGTCGGGATCCTGCGCTCCGGCGAGGTCGCGTCCGGCCGGAACCGGATGTCGCCCACGGACGGCCGGTGGGTGTGGGTCGAGACGGTGATCCGGCCCGTGCGGGCCCAGGGCCGGGTGCTCGAGTTGCAGAGCTCGACCCGCGACATCACCCGGCGTGTCGAGAGCGCGCACCGGCTGCAGCGGCAGGCCCTCGGTGACGCGCTGACCGGTCTGGCCAACCGTGCTGCGCTCCACCAGCACCTCGAGGACCTGCTCGACGCCGGCCGTCCGCTGGCGCTGCTGTTCCTCGACCTCGACCGGTTCAAGGTGGTCAACGACTCGCTCGGCCACAGCGCCGGCGACGAACTGCTCCGCACGGTCGCCGCGCGCCTGCCCGGCACCTGCCGCGACGGCGACCTGGTCGCGAGGCTGGGAGGTGACGAGTTCGTCGTCGTGGCAGCCGAGCTGGACGAGGAGGGTGCCGTCCAGCTCGCCGAGCGGGTGCAGCGGTCGCTGTCGGCGCCTGTTCCCGTCGCCGGCCACGAGCTCGTCGTGAGCGCCAGCGTGGGCATCGTCGTGTCCGGGGCCGGCGAGGTGGGCCGCGACGCCGAGGCGCTCCTGCGCGACGCCGACGTCTCGATGTACGAGGCGAAGGCCCGAGGTCGCGCCCGCGCCGTCGTGTGGAGTCCCGCGAGCGGCGAGACCGCGGTGGAGCGGCTGCGGGTGGAGCAGGACCTGCGCACCGCGCTCGAGACCGGGCAGCTCGTCGTGCACTACCAGCCGCAGGTCGAGCTGGCCGGCGGTCGGGTCGTCGGCGTGGAGGCGCTGGTGCGCTGGGACCACCCGGTGCGCGGCCTGCTGCTGCCGTCGGCGTTCCTGCCGGTCGCCGAGGACAGCGGGATGCTCGTCGAGCTCGGCCGGCAGGTCCTGCAGCTCGCGGTCCGGCAGGTGGGCGCCTGGCGGCTGCTACCCGGCCACGGGGACCTCGGCGTGTCGGTGAACCTCAGCACCCGGGAGCTGCTGGAGCCCGGCCAGCGGCACGCGGCGCTGGGGGTCCTGGCGGAGGTGGGCCGAGCCGCCGTCGGCCCTGGCGTTCGAGGTGCTCGCGAGCGTGCTGCTCGACCCGGAGGGCGAGGTCGTCACAGCGCTCGGGTGCTACGTCGAGGTGGGCGTCCGGCTGGCCCTCGACGACGTCGGGACCGGCTCGTCCTCGCTGCTCCACCTGCGCCACGTGCCCGTCGCGACCGTGAAGATCGACAGGGCCTTCGTCGACGGGCTGGGCCGCTCCCGTCAGGACGGGGCCATCGTCCGGGCGCTGCTGTCGCTGACGTCCGACCTGGGTCCGGGGTGCGTCGCCGAGGGCGTCGAGGAGCCCAAGCAGCGGGACTGGCTGGTCGCCCAGGGCGTGCTGGTCGCGCAGGGCAACCTGCTGCACCGCCGGCTGCCGCCGGACGCGCTGGAGGTCCTGCTGCGCGACGGGCTCGGGACGGTCGCCCGCGGGTAGCCTGCCGGGCATGGCTCAGCCCTTCGCGACGTCCGCGCCCTTCGGGCGGGTGCTGACCGCGATGGTCACGCCCTTCACTGCCGACGGCGCGCTCGACCTCGACCGCGCGGCGTCGCTGGCGGCCTCACTGGTGGCCCAGGGCAACGACGGGCTGGTCGTCTCCGGCACCACGGGCGAGTCGCCGACCACGTCCGACGCGGAGAAGGCCGAGCTGCTGCGCGCCGTGGTCGACGCCGTCGGCGGCCGGGCCCACGTCCTGGCCGGGGTCGGCACCTCGGACACGCGGCACTCGACGGAGCTGGCCCGGACTGCGGAGAAGGCCGGCGCCACCGGCCTGCTCGTCGTCACGCCGTACTACTCGCGACCCCCGCAGGCAGGCGTCGTCGCCCACACGCTGGCCGTGGCCCGCGCCACCGCGCTGCCCGTCATGCTCTACGACATCCCCGCCCGGACCGGCCTCGCGCTGACGCACGAGACCCTCGTGGAGCTGGCGCAGGACCCGCAGGTCGTCGCGGTCAAGGACGCCAAGGACGACCTGGGCGCGACCAGCCGCCTGATCGCCGAGACCGGCATGGCCGTCTACTCCGGCACCGACCCGCTCAACCTGCCGCTGCTGGCGATCGGCGCCGTCGGCACCGTGAGCGTGATCAGCCACCTCGTGACCCCCCAGCTCGTCGAGATGTACGACGCCTTCGCCGCCGGCGACGTGGTGCGCGCCCGTGACCTCCACCTGCAGCTCCAGTCGGTGTGCACGGGCCTGTTCCGCAACCAGGGCGTCATCCTCACCAAGGCGGCGCTGGCCCTGCTGGGCGCGCCCGTCGGACCCGTCCGCCTCCCGCTCGTGGAGGCCACAGAGCAGGAGATCGCCGTGCTGACCCTGGACCTCACCGCCGGCGGGGTCGCGCTCGCATGAGCCACCCGCACCCCGACCTCGGCCCGCCCCCCGTCCTGCCGCCCGGAGGGCTGCGCGTCGTCGCGCTCGGCGGGCTCGGCGAGATCGGCCGCAACATGACGGTCTTCGAGCACGCGGGACGGCTGCTGATCGTCGACTGCGGTGTGCTGTTTCCCGAGGTCGACCAGCCCGGCATCGACCTGATCCTCCCGGACTTCAGCTACATCCGCGACCGCCTCGACGACATCGAGTGCGTGGTGCTGACGCACGGCCACGAGGACCACCTCGGCGCCGTGCCGTACCTGCTGCGCGAGCGCCGCGACATCCCGATCGTCGGCAGCCGCTTCACGCTGGCCCTGCTCGAGGCCAAGCTCAAGGAGCACCGCATCACCCCGGTGCTGGTCGAGGTCGAGGAGGAGCAGGTCCGCGAGTTCGGGCCGTTCTCGGTCGAGTTCTTCGCCGTCAACCACTCCATCCCGGACGCCCTGGCCGTCGCGATCCGCACCCAGGCCGGCGTCGTCCTGCACACCGGCGACTTCAAGATGGACCAGCTGCCGCTCGACGGTCGGCTCACCGACCTCGGCGGTTTCGCCCGCCTCGGCCGCGAGGGCATCGACCTGCTGCTGTCGGACTCGACCAACGCCGAGCAGCCGGGCTTCGTGACGTCCGAGCGCGAGATCGCCCCCGTCATCGACGACGTCATCCGCACCTCGACCGGCCGCGTCATCGTCGCCTGCTTCGCCAGCCACGTGCACCGGGTGCAGGCCGTCATCGACGCCGCCGAGCACCACGGCCGTCACGTTGCCTTCGTCGGCCGCTCGATGGTCCGCAACATGGGCGTCGCGCGCGACCTCGGCTACCTGCGGGTCCCGCCGGGGCTGATGGTCGACATGAAGGACGTCGAGTCGCTGCCCGACAACCGCGTCGTCATGGTCTCGACCGGGTCGCAGGGCGAGCCGCTGTCGGCGCTGTCGCGGATGGCCAACCGCAGCCACCACCAGATCCGCATCGAGGCGCAGGACACCGTCATCCTCGCCAGCTCGCTGATCCCGGGCAACGAGAACGCCGTCTACCGCGTCATCAACGGCCTGTCGCGCTGGGGCGCCCGCGTCGTGCACAAGGGCGTCGCGAAGGTCCACGTCTCCGGGCACGCCTCCGCCGGCGAGCTGCTCTACCTGCTCAACGCCACCAAGCCGTCCAACGTCATGCCGGTGCACGGCGAGTGGCGCCACCTGCGCGCGCACGCCGAGCTGGCCCGGCTCACCGGCGTCCCGCGCGAGCGGATCGTGCTGGCCGAGGACGGCGTCGTGGTCGACCTCGTCGACGGCAAGGCCGAGATCGTCGGCGCCGTGCCGTGCGGGTACGTCTTCGTCGACGGGCTCGAGGTCGGCGACGTCGGCGAGACCACGCTCAAGGACCGCCGCATCCTGGGTGACGAGGGCTTCATCTCGGTGACCCTCGCGGTCGACTCGGTGACCGGCAAGATCGCCGGCGGCCCCGAGATCAGCGCCCGCGGGTTCAGCGACGACCGCAACGCCTTCGACCCCGTGAAGCGGCTCATCGAGGCCGAGCTCGACCGGGTCGCGGGGGAGGGTGTCGCCGACGCCCACCAGGTCGCCCAGAACGTCCGGCGCATCGTCGGTCGCTGGGTCAGCGACACCTACCGCCGCCGCCCCATGATCATCCCGGTCGTGGTCGAGGTCTGACCCCCAAGATCGCGCACGGTCCGCGGGCGCGGGCGCGGGTCCGGGGCTGGACCGCGTCGGGACGCGGGTGGGGGGTCGGGGCGGCGTGTCCTGGGCTGTGACGCGTGTGACTGCTGGTACTGGGCGGTAGCGTCCGTGCATGGCCAGCCGTGCGTCCACGACGACCCGCCCCCGTTCGGGCGGGTCGGGCTCGCGCCC
>JAOPVV010000356.1 GCA_025966005.1 Frankiales bacterium | reverse complement strand
CCCGCGGCGAGGGCGCCGGACGACGAGGCGACCACCGCGACCAGCGCGAGCGGCAGGACCGCCGACGGCAGCCGGACGCGGCCGATGAGCAGCGACCGGGCGCCGGCGGCGGCCGAGAGCTCCAGGGCGAGGCACACCAGCGCCGAGGTCGACACCTGCTCGGGCTGCCAGGCCTCCGGGCCGACCGGCCAGCCGACGGTCGCCGTCGCGACCAGCGCGGCGACGCAGGCCAGCTGCAGGAGGGCGCCCGCCCCGACGACCCGCCGGCCGTACCGCAGCAGCAGCGCCGCGGACCAGCCCAGCTGGGCCACGCCCGCGAGCAGGAAGGCGACGCCCATCGTCCAGTGGTGCTCGGCGTGCTCCCCGGCCAGGCCGACGTGCACCAGCCCGGCGCCGGCCGACAACACGGCGGCGACGCGGGTCAGCGTGCGGTCGGGGGCGCTCACCTGCTCACCCTGCACCTGCGGTGGCGCGCTGTCACTGGCCCGACGGGGCCAAGGCGGCGTGCCCCTACAGCGTCGGGTCCTCGACCATCACCTGGTCATGCCGCGCGAACAGGGCGGACCACTGGCCGGCCGTGAGCTCCCGGCCGGCGACCTCGATCAGCTCGTCGAAGTAGTCCTCCCGGGCCGCGCCGGGCGTCGACAGCATGAGCAGCGACGCCGGCTCGTCGGTGTCGTTGCGGAAGGCGTGCACCCCGAGCTCGGGGACGACCAGGTGGTCACCGACCTGGCCGGACACCCAGCGGTCGCCGTCGAGCAGGGCCACCGTGCCGGTCAGCACGGTGAAGCTCTCGACGAACGCGTGGTGGTAGTGGGGACGGGCACCCAGGCCCAGCGGCGGCAGGTCGATCCGGTACAGGCTGTAGCGGCCCCCGGTCGCGCTCGGTGGGGCGATGACGGTGACACCGCCACCCACGGGGATGTGCCGCTGCGCGGCCGAGGTCAGCAGGGTCATGCAGGGGAGAGCGCGTCGTACCCCGGTTTGATCACGCCGTCGATGAGCGCGAGCCGCTCGTCGTACGGGATGAAGGCGCTCTTCATCGCGTTGATGGTCAGCCAGCGCAGGTCGCTCCAGCCGTAGCCGAAGGCGTCGACGAGGGCCGACATCTCCGACGACAGCGAGACGCCGGACATCAGGCGGTTGTCGGTGTTGACCGTCACCCGGAACTGCAGCGAGCGCAGCAGCCCGATGGGGTGCTCGGCGATCGAGGGGGCCGCGCCGGTCTGCACGTTGCTCGACGGGCACAGCTCGAGCGGGATCCGGCAGTCGCGGACGTACTGCGCCAGCGCCCCGAGGGTGACCGTGCCGTCGGTGTCGACGTGCACGTCGTCGACGATCCGGACGCCGTGGCCGAGCCGGTCGGCGTGGCACTCCTGCAGCGCCTCCCAGATCGAGGGCAGCCCGAAGGCCTCGCCGGCGTGGATGGTGAAGTGGCCGTTGGCGCGCTGCATGTGCTGGAAGGCGGCCAGGTGCCGGCTGGGCGGGAAGCCGGCCTCGGCGCCCGCGATGTCGAAGCCGACGACGCCGTCGGCGCGGTGCCGGACGGCGAGCTCGGCGATCTCCAGCGAGCGGGCCGCGTGGCGCATCGCGGTGAGCAGCGTGACGACGCGGATCGGACGGTCGTGGCAGCCCTGGCGGTACCCCTCCTGCACCGCCCCGACGACCTCGTCGAGGGTCAGCCCGCCCTCGAGGTGCAGCTCGGGGGCGTAGCGGACCTCGGCGTAGACGACGCCGTCGGCGGCGAGGTCCTCGGCGCACTCGCGGGCCACCCGCACGAGCGCCTCGCGGGTCTGCATGACGCCGACGGTGTGCGCGAAGGTCGACAGGTACCGGGGGAGCGAGCCGGCGTCGGCGTTCTCGCGGAACCAGCGGCCGAGCTCCGCGGCGTCGGTGGTCGGCAGCGCGTCGTACCCGCTGGCGGCGGCCAGCTCGACGACCGTGGCCGGGCGCAGGCCACCGTCGAGGTGGTCGTGCAGCAGCACCTTCGGCGCCGAGACCACCTGCGCGGGAGTGGGCGTCACGCGTCCTCCCGGTTGACCGTCTCGGGGGCGAAGGCCGGCAGGCAGACGGCGACGTACTCGGCGCCGCCGGGCGTGGTGTAGCGGACCCGCTCGCCGGCGCGCGTCAGCACCGCCTGGCCCGCGGCGACGACCATCACGCCGGCGGCGTGCTCGACGTGCACCTCGCCGCCGAGGACCAGCGTCACCTCGTCGAACTCGGGCGTCTGGTGCGGCTCCTCCCAGCCGGCGGGGGAGCGCATGTGCGCGACCGAGACGTCGGCGGAGCCGGTGCTGGCCCGTCCGACGTACTCGTCGATCAGCTTGCCGCCGGGCACGGGCACCCGCACCGGGGCGTCGACTCTCTGAGGCACTGCTAGCCCACCTTCTCCAGCACCAGCGGCCTCGTCGCCACCGGTTCGTCCGTGATGTCGTACGCGTCCTCCAGGGCCGCGCGCCCCTCGGCCAAGCGCGCCGCCGTCGACGCGTGCAGCACCAGCAGCGGCTGGCCCCGCTCGACCCGCTCGCCGAGGCCCGCGCCGGT
>JAOPVV010000229.1 GCA_025966005.1 Frankiales bacterium | reverse complement strand
GCACGGACGCCGTGTAGAGCACCAGCGCGCGCATGCCCTCGGCCCAGGCCTTCTGGCGCATCAGCATCAGGCGGACGTCCGGGTGGGGGCTGATCGTCACGCGCGGCGCCGACTTGTCGGTCATCTGTGTGAGGTCGGCTCCCTGGACGCGGGTCTTGGCGTACTCGAGCGCGTTGAGGTAGCCGGTCGACAGGGTCGCGATGGCCTTGCTGCCCACCATCATCCGGGCGTACTCGATGACCTGGAACATCTGCGCGATGCCCTCGTGGACGTCGCCCACGAGCTGGCCGATCGCCGGGTGCTTCTCGCCGAAGGTGAGCTCGCAGGTCGTGGAGACCTTCAGGCCCATCTTCTTCTCGACGTTGGTGACGTAGGCGCCGTTGCGATCGCCGAGCGAGCCGTCCTCGTCCACCAGGAACTTCGGGACGACGAACAGCGACAGCCCCTTGGTGCCCGGCCCGCCGACGCCCTCGATGCCGACAGGGCGCGCGAGCACCAGGTGGACGATGTTCTCCGGCCAGTCCCACTCGGCACTGGTGATGAAGCGCTTGACGCCCTCGATGTGCCAGGTGCCGTCGGGCTGCAGGTGGGCGGTCGCCCGGCCGGCGCCGACGTCGGAGCCGGCGTCGGGCTCGGTGAGCACCATCGTCGCGCCCCAGTGGCGCTCGATCATCTGCTTGGCGAGCGCCTTCTGCTGGTCGTTGCCGATCCGGTCGAGGATCGCGGCGAAGCCGGCGCCCGAGGCGAACATGTAGACGGCGGGGTTCGAGCCCAGGATCATCTCGGCGATCGCCCAGCGCACGCTCGGGGGGACGCCCACGCCCCCGAGGTGCTCGGGCAGGTCGGTGGTGTCCCAGCCGCCGTCGATGAACGCCTGGTAGCTCTTGAGGAAGCTCGCGGGCAGCTCGACGGTCCCGGACTTCACGTCGAAGACGGGCGGGTTGCGGTCGGCGTCGGCGAACGACGCGGCGAGGTCGTTCTCGGCCAGCCGGGCCATCTCCTGCAGCATGCCGCGTGCCGTCTCGACGTCGAGCTGCTCGAAGGGCGCCGAGCCGAGCCTGGTGTCGGTCCCGAAGACCTCGAACAGGTTGAACTCGATGTCGCGCAGGTTGCTCTTGTAGTGACCCATGTGGGCGAGGCTCCTGAGAAGAGGTTACCGGTGAGTAGCCCCAGGATGCTACTCATCAGTAACCTTGTCCAGCGACCCCCGGACGGTGCGCAGTCTCGTCGCGTCGTCAGCGCCGGCCCGACACTGACCCCCCGTCCTCGTTCTGACCACGGCCGGTGGCGCTCTCACCTCTGACTACCGGGTGCCAGGAGAAGCGCCCTGCTGCCGTACCGCGAGCAGGGCCTCGGCTCAGCTGCGGAGCAGGGTCGCGGTGTACCGCCTGCCCGAGCCGATCGGGGTCCGGCCGGTGCACGAGGCACGGCTACGCGCGCGACACGGAGCGTCAGTGAGCTGCGGTGTGCCAGGACGTGTCGCCACGCCACGCCTCTGAGCAGCACCTAGGACTCACGGCCGGGCAGATCTTCGACGGGGGCGACGCTGGTCCGCGACCAAGCCCGTCTGGGCCGCCTGGTCGTCACGGGGCGGGTGCACCGTTGCTTCGGCAAGCACTGGCTGGACTCCTGCAAGGTCCACAGCGAACGACCGACCTGGCCGGCGCTCGACGACAAGACCGTCGTCGACGTCACGAGGCAGGACGGAGTCATCTTCGGCATCGCCGTCCGCCCGGCACGTGAGCTTTACACGGGAGGCTCTAATGTAAACACCGTGGTCAACGCATCAGGCACCGTGCGCCGGGTCGGCGCCGTACAACTCGAGGCTGTGCTGGGTGATGTGGACGCCAACGTCGCACTCGCTGAGCAAGCTGTGGCCGAGGCCGTCCGGCAGGGTGCCGAGGTGGTGGCGCTGCCGGAGTTCTTCACGTCGGGGGTGGCGTTCCTCCCGGAGGTGGCCGCGGCCGCCCAGCCCATGGACGGCCCGGCGGTCCGGGCGTTGTGCGATTGGGCGCGCAGGCATGACGTCCTGATCAGTGGCAGCCTGCTGGTGCGCGACGCCGACGGCCACGTGCGCAACGCCGTGCTCGCGGTGGATCCCACTGGGGTGCGGGCCCGGCACGACAAGGACCTGCCGACGATGTGGGAGAACGCCCTGTACGTCGGGGGTGCGCCCGACGACGACGGCCTGGCCGAGATCGACGGGACCGCGATCGGGCTGGCGGTCTGCTGGGAGCTCACGCGCAGCGCCACCGTGCACCGGCTGGCCGGCCGAGTGGACCTCGTCCTCGCGGGCAGCGGGTGGTGGAGCGTCCCGCGCTGGCGGCCGCGCCGGCTGTTCGACACCTGGCAGCAGGCCAACGCCGCCCGCGCCCGGCAGACCCCCGGCCGGTTCGCCGCTCATGTCGGGGCTCCGGTCGTGCACGCGGCGCACAGCGGACCGGTGGACTGCCCCATGCCGGGCTTCCCGGGACTGCGGTACCGCGGGCACTTCGAGCCCGCGACCGGCATCTGGGACGCCGCCGGCGCCCCGGTGGCGGTGGCTCGCGGCTCCGCGGCGCAGGTGGTCGTCGCAGACCTGCCGCTGCTGCGCACACCCCCGCAGCCGCCGCCGGAGGCGTTCTGGCTCTCCCCGCCCGGCCCGCTGCCGCTGTTCGCCTGGCACCAGCAGCGCTGGCACGGGCGACGCTGGTACACCCGCCACCAGGTCCAGGGCGGCGAGCGATGACCGTGCACCTGCCGGTGCCCAGCTGGGTGGTGCGACTGGTGCTTTTTGGACTGGCCGGCGTGCTGCTGCTCCTGCTGGTCGGCCTGGCCCTTCTGCTCCCCTACGTCCCCCGCCTGGCCGCGGCTGGCGTCGCACTGCCGGAGGCCGTCGCGCTCGTGAAGCAGGCCCCCGGCACGCTCGACCAGGTGGAGCGCATCGACCGCAACGTCGACACCGTCGTGCCGCCCGTGCTGGCAGCGACCGAGCAGCTCAGCGCGGTCACCCCCGAGCTGGCCGCACTGGTCGCTCAGGTCGAGGCGATGCTCGTCGAGCTCGAGCAGCTGGAGAACGCTGTCGGTCCGGTAGCCGACGTCGGCCCGCGCGTCGCCGACCTGAGCAGCCGGCTGACGGCGCTGCAGGCGACCCTGCTCTCCCTGGACACGCGCCTGGGGGATCTGGAGACCGGCCTGGCGACCTCGCTGGGAGACGTCGAGGACCCTCTGCGCCGCCTCGCCGACACCACAGGTCCGCTCCCGGCGAGCCTGGACCGGTTGCAGCAGGGCACCGCGAGCCTTGAGCAGCTCCCGGTCTGGTTCGCCCAGTTGCAGCGCGTGCTGGAAGACGTAGCCCTGCACGTCGAGAACCTGGACCGCAAGACGGGCCCGCCGCCGCCAGCCCTCCCGTAGCCGCCCGGTCCCAGCCATCGGATCCCCAGGGCGGCAGACGGCAGGCCCCCAGCCGACTTCCTGGGAGTTGCCGGTCCGGTGTCAGGCGGGCTCGACCAGCGGCCGCGGCACGAGCCGGTGCTCGCAGGCGCCCGGCCGGTCTGGTGGCAGTGCAGCCGCGCTGGCGTTGTGCGTCGCGGTCGTGGTGTCAGGCTGGCGAGCAGCGTGACGGCGTCCTCGGGGCGCGTGCCCACCGTCTGCTGCGCAGACGTGGGCCGGCGGTCCGCCGATCAAGCCGTCGACCGGGTCGGACCCCGATGTCTCGCTCGGGATCTCCTGCAGCGCCGCTGCCGTGATTGCGGTGCTGCGCGCCACCGCAGGCAGCGCCACCGCCGGCAGCGCCACCGCAGGCAGCGAGGCCGGTCGCCGCTCCGATCCCGAGCCGCGCAGCGCCTGGCGGCGGCCGACCGAGGTGCCGAGGTCGAACGCCAGCCACTGGTGCGACGACCTCCTCATCAGAGACCTGGTCAGAGTCGCGACCCCAGTCAGGCGCTGGACTGCTGACTACGAGGTGGGACTGCGCAGACGGGCCGCCACCCGGTCGGGTGACGGCCCGTCGGGGCGCTCGGTGTCAGGCCGGGACGCTGACCCGCTCGTCGGTCGCCGGCGCGCCGTCGGCGTCCGGCACGCCGGTCGGCGTCGGCAGGAACAGGCTCGCCCCGCGGACGGCCACGAAGCACAGCCCCATCGTCAGGAACGTCGCGAGCCAGACCAGGGTGCTGGAGAACTCCCCACCGTCGAGGTGCAGGGCGATGATGAGGAAGCTGCCGATGCCGAAGTTCGCGCCGAACATCGTGATCGGGAACGCCAGGAACAGCGACGTCAGGCCCCACGCGGAGTTCACGCGGCGCCAGATCTGGACGGCCAGGACGGTGAACAGCACCGTCTGGGTGCCCTCGAGGACGCCGATCACGGCCGGGTAGTTGCCGATCCGCAGCTCGTACGGGCCGTAGTAGGCGTAGACGTTCGTGCCGGTGCCGATGATCTCGAACACGCACGAGGTCGTGATCTCGCCGGCCCAGATGAGGAACAGGCCCCGGCGGCTCAGGCGGCCCTCGTACATCCGGCGGCCGGCGTACAGCGCGACCGCGGCGTACAGGATGATGTAGCCACTGTGCGACCAGTTCGGCTGCACGACGCCGAAGGCCGAGTAGTGCGACCACATCGCGCCGGCCTGGCCGGCGGCGTCGACGTCGTAGAACCACAGGTCGAACGCGACGTCGTACAGCGGCTCGGCGAAGGCCGCGACACCGGCCGCGAGCACGGCGAGGGCGTAGAACGGCGTGCGCTGCTTGACGCCCATGCGCACCGCGATGACGAGCATCGCCATCGCGATGGCCCAGCTGGCCCAGGTGAAGACGGCCTGCCAGGTCAGGTCGAGCTCGCGCATCAGCACCTCGGGGGGCATGCGTCCCACAACGTCTCCTTCATCGGTCGCGGTGGCGATCACGCCGGCGCGCGGCGGGCTGCGGATCGCGGCTGCCGAGGGCGGCGTGATCGCCTGGTGGCCCGGAACGTAGGACGGCGCGGCGCCCCGGGGCTTCCCCCTCAGGGGGTGCCTGGGTGACCGCTGGTGGGAGACGGGTCTAGCGGTCGCAGGCCTCGGTGAGGGCGGTGTGGCGGCGCTCCAGGTCGTGCAGCCGGTCGTCCTCGAGCTCGACCTGCTCGGCGGTGACCCCGCTGCCGGCCTGCTGCCCGCGGGCCAGCTCGAGGTAGCCCGCCCGGGCCTGGTCGCGCTCGACCGTCAGCGCCGCCAGCCCGCCGCAGTCCTCGCCGCCGCTGCAGCCGGTCAGCGCGGCGACCAGCGCCGCGGTCGCCAGAAGGCGCCAGCCGTGCCGGCTCACCGGTAGGCCGAGGTCCGGCGCAGTCGGGCGGCGACCGCGAGGTGCAGCGGGGCGAGCACCACGCCGCCGGTCGCGAGGCGCTCGCGCATCCGCCTCCGGTAGCGCCAGACCTGCACGGCGCCGAGCACCCAGACGACGTACTGCACGGTGAAGGCGGCCTTGAACGAGCCGAGCGCGTAGTCGGCCGAGCTGCCGGGCGTGAGCGCGTCGAGCACCAGGCCGACCCCCAGCATGGTGACGAGCGAGGCGACGAAGCCGCCGACGTTGACGACCCCGCTGGCGCTGCCGAGCCGGGCAGCGGGGTTCTCCGTACGGGCGTAGTCGAAGCCGATCATGGACGCGGGGCCGTTGGTGCCGAGGACGAGCACGAGCAGGACCAGCAGGGGCATCGGGGCCCGGCCGGGCCAGGCGAGCACGGCGGTCCAGGTCAGGGCGGTCGCCCCGACGACCGTCAGGACCAGCACCGACCGGCGCAGCGGCCACCGGCCGACGAGCTGGCCGAGCAGCGGTCCGACGAGCATCCCGACGATCACCAGCAGCGTCATCAGCCCGGCCGCGCGCTGCGGGGAGAGGCCCTGGCCCACCACGAGGAACGGGAATCCCCAGAGCAGGACGAACACGGTGCCGGAGAACTGCGTGACGGTGTGCGTCCACAGGCCGAGCCGGGTGCCCGGCTCGCGCCAGGTCGCCCGCAGGTCGTGGCGCACCTGCGCCAGACCGGCGGCCGGCGCGAGCACGACGTGCGGCGGCGCGTCGCGCAGCGCCACCCCGACGAGCACCGTGACGAGCACGCCGACCGCGGCGGCACCGGTGAAGGTGGGTCCCCAGCCGGCCGCGGCGAGCAGCGTGACGAGCGGGTAGGCGGCCAGCACCTGCCCGGACTGGCCGAGGATCCCGGTGAGCTGGGTCATCACCGGGACGGTCCGGCCGGGGAACCACAGCGACACGATGCGCAGCACGCTGATGAACGTCATGGCGTCGCCGGCACCGACGAGCACCCGCGCGGCGACGGCCTGGGGCACCGAGGTGGCGAGGGCGAGGACCAGCTGGCCGGCGGCCATCGTCAGGGCGCCCAGCACGAGCATGCGACGGGAGCCGAGCCGGTCGAGCGCGAGACCGACCGGCACCTGCAGCCCGGCGTACACGACCAGCTGCAGCACCACGAACAGCGACAGCGCCGAGGCGCCGGCGTCGAAGCGCTCCTGGGCCTGGACGCCGGCGACGCCGAGCGACGCGCGGGAGAACACCGCGACGACGTACGCCGTCAGCCCGACCGCCCAGACGACCCAGGCGCGCGTGGGAACGCGCTCGACGGCCGGGGCGAGGGTCACCCCGGGTGCAACGCCGGACGGCGGGGCGCCACTCCCCGGGATCCGCCACATGCACAAGAGGTGTTGTGCAACGGCCCTTGTGGATCTAGCCTGCGTCGGGTGGCGAGCACCCCGGTCACCGACTACCGCGTCCTGGCAGCGCTGGCGCACCCGCTGCGTCGGCGGCTGCTCGACGTGCTGCGCGTGCACGGGCCGTGCACGGTGACGCTGCTGGCCGGCCACACCGGCTCCGCCGTCGGCAACGTCTCGCACCACGTCCGGGTGCTCGCCGGCCTGGGTCTGGTCGTGGAGGCGCCGGAGCTCGCACGGGACGCCCGGGAGCGGTGGTGGCGCGCGGGCGCGGGGGCGCTGCGCTGGGACGTGCGCGACGTCGCCGACGACCCGGCCGCAGCCACGGCCGCCCAGGCGGTGATGCAGCTCGGTCTGGAGCGCCAGGTCGGTCTGGTCCGGCAGTCGCTGGCCGCCGCGCCGTCCGGCGGGGACGGGTTCAACACCGACGCCTGGATGACGCTGTCGGCGGACGAGCTCACCGGGCTCGGCGAGCAGGTCACCGCGCTGGTCTCCCGGTGGCGCGAGCGCACGGTGCCCGTCGACGGCGTCGAGCGCACGCCCGTCTTCGTGCTGGCCCGGGGCTTCCCGGCGACCCCGTGAGCGGCCGCCCGGGCACCGGCCCGGCGTCCGACCGCGACTTCCGGCTGGTCTGGCTCGGTACGGCGGTGAGCCGGCTCGGGACCTCGGTGGCCAGCCTCGCGACCCGGGGCCGGCCGCCGTCGCCGACCGGCAGCTGCGCAGGGAGGTCGCCGAGGGGGTCCGCTTCGTCACCGGTGACCCTCTGCTGCGCCGGCTCGCGCTGCACGGGCTGGCCGGCAACTTCGCGCTCACCGGCTACTCGGCCCTGCAGGTCGTGTTCCTGGTGCAGGACGTCGGCCTCGCCCCCGCCAGCGTCGGGCTGGTGCTGGCCGTGACCGCG
>JAOPVV010000167.1 GCA_025966005.1 Frankiales bacterium | reverse complement strand
CCCGCCGGCTCGACCAGCTCCTCACCACCAACAGCAACCGCCTCATCCGCCTCGCCGCCGACAGCCTCCCCAGCCTGCGCGCCTACCAGCGCTACAGCCCCGGCTTCGCCTGCCTCGCCAAGGGCCTCGACGTGCAGAACCGACTGGCGGAGGTCGCCTTCGGCGGAGCCCAGCCGGGCCTGCACATCACCCTCGAGGTGGCGGGTGACCAGAACGGCTACCTGCCGGGCGACGAGCCGGTCTACGGCGAGGACGCCGGACCGACCTGCCGGGGGCTGCCGCCGAACCCCGCGGAGCGCCCGTTCCCGGTCGACCAGGAGGTCACCGACGGCTACTGCGACGACCAGGAGCAGGCGCCCGGCGTCCAGACCGGGTGCGCCGGCCGGGAGCCGCTCGACCCGGCACTGCTGCTGGGGCACAGCGCCACGGAGCGGACCGTGCTGGGCGCGATCGCCGCGCCGGTCCTGGGAGTCCCCCCGAGCGACGTCCCCGACCTCGCCCTGCTGCTGTTCGGCCCGCTCGCCCGCGGCACCGAGGTTGGGCTCGCCCTCCCCTGACTCAGCCGGCGAGGGCGGCGACCGTCCTCGACGGGCTGGGCCGGCCGAGCTGCTCGGCCATCCAGGTGCTGGTCCGCACCAGCGAGGCCAGGTCGACACCGGTCTCGATGCCGAGGCCGTGCAGCTGCCAGACGAGGTCCTCGGTGGCCAGGTTGCCCGTGGCGCTGCCGGCGTACGGGCAGCCGCCGAGGCCGCCCGCGGAGGCGTCGACCGTGCTCACCCCGCACTGCAGCGCGACCAGGGTGTTGGCCAGGGCCTGGCCGTAGGTGTCGTGGAAGTGGACCGCGAGCGCGCCGACGGGCAGACCGCGCGACGGCAGCAGCTCCACGAGGGCCTTCACCTGCCCCGGCGTGCCCACTCCGATGGTGTCGCCGAGACTCACCTCGGTGCAGCCCATCTCGTGCAGCCGCACCGCGACGTCGGCGACCTGGGTGAGCGGCACCTCGCCCTCCCACGGGTCGCCGAAGCACATCGAGACGTAACCGCGCACGGCCAGGCCCTCGTCGCGGGCGCGCCGCACGACGGGCTCGAACATGTCGAGCGAGGCGGCGACGGTGCGGTTGAGGTTCTTCTGCGCGAACGTCTCGGTGGCGCTGGCGAACACGGCGATCTCACGGACGCCGGCCTCGAGCGCCCTGGCCAGGCCCTTCTCGGTCGGCACCAGCACCGGGTGCCGCCCCGGCAGGTCACCGAGCAGCGCCAGCAGCTCCTCCGCGTCGGCGAGCTGCGGCACCCACCTCGCCGGGACGAAGCTGGTCAGCTCGACGGTGGTCAGCCCGGCCGCGAGCAACCGCTGCACGAACTCGGCCTTGACCTCGACGGGCACGACCGCCTTCTCGTTCTGCAGGCCGTCGCGCGGCCCGACCTCGTAGACCTCCACGCGCGCCGGCAGGCCGGGGAGCCCCACCGGCGACGACGTCGTCACGATGACACCACCGGTTCCGCCACCACGACGGCCAGCAGCTGGTCCACGACCACCTGGTCGCCGACCCGCACGTCGAACTGGTCGACGACCCCATCGAACGGCGCCGTCAGCGCGTGCTCCATCTTCATCGCCTCCACCACCACCATGACCTCGCCCCTGCCCACCGCGGCGCCGCTGGTCACCCCCACCGCGATGACCGTGCCGGGCATCGGGCTGCGCACGTCACCGTCGTGGACGCCGGCGACCGCGCCCTTGCGCAGCGGCGGCAGCTCGGTCACGGCGTACGTCGTCCCGTCGAGCCACAACCAGGTCGTGTCGCCGTCGACGGCCGTGCGGACCGTCGTCGTGCGACCACCGGTGGTCAGCAGCAGGCCGTCCGCGAGCGGGACGGCCGACGCGGCGACCGGCCCGTCCTGCCCGACCCGCACGGACGCAGCGGCGAGGATGCCGCTCACCGCGACGCGCAACGGCTCGCCGCCCGGACCGGCCACCGACCACGAGGTGTCGGCGGCACCGCTCAGCCGCCAGCCGGACGTCGCACCCCACGGGCCCGCTGCCACGGGCAGCCCCGCCAGCCGGGCCAGCGCGTACCCGACGTGCACGGTCGCGGGCACCTCGTGCACGACCAGCGACTCGAGCTCGCGCTCGACCAGCCCGGTGTCCAGGCGTCCGGCACGCACGTCGGGGTGGGCCAGCAGGCTGCGCAGGAACGCCGTGTTGGTGCCGACGCCGAGCACGACCGTGTCGGCCAGCGCCCGGTCGAGACGGGACAGCGCGGTGACCCGGTCCGGTCCCCAGGCGATGACCTTGCCGAGCATCGGGTCGTACATCGTGCCGACCTCGAGGCCCTCGACCAGCGCGCTGTCCACGCGCACGCCCTCGCCGCCCGGCTCGCGGACCAGCAGCGCCGTCCCCCCGGTCGGCAGGAAGCCCCGCGCGGGGTCCTCGGCGTAGAGCCGCACCTCGACCGCGTGGCCGTCCAGGCGCACGTCCTCCTGGCCGAACGAGAGCCGTTCGCCGGCCGCGACCCGGAGCTGCTGCTCGACGAGGTCGATCCCGGTCACCAGCTCGGTGACGGGGTGCTCGACCTGCAGCCGGGTGTTCATCTCCATGAAGAACGGCTCGTCGGCGGCGTCGCCGGCGACGATGAACTCCACCGTGCCGGCGCCGGTGTAGCCGACGGCCTCGGCCGTCGCGACCGCGAGCGCGCCGTAGCGGGCGCGCTGCTCGGCGTCGAGCAGCACCGACGGGGCCTCCTCGACGACCTTCTGGTGCCGCCGCTGCAGGCTGCACTCGCGCTCGCCCAGGTGCACCGTGGTGCCGTGCGCGTCGGCCAGCACCTGCACCTCGATGTGCCGTGGGCGCAGGACGAAGCGCTCGAGGAACAGCGTCTCGTCGCCGAACGACGACGCCGCCTCGCGCCGCGCCGACACCAGCGCGGCCGGCAGCTCGGACGCCTCGGTGACCAGGCGCATGCCCTTGCCGCCCCCGCCGGCCGACGGCTTCACCAGGACCGGGAAGCCCACCTCGGCAGCCGCGTCCACGAGGTCGGCGTCGGTCATGCCGGGCTCGGTGCGCCCCGGCACGACCGGCACGCCGGCGGCCATCACCGCGAGCTTGGCCCGGATCTTGTCGCCCATGACCTCCATCGCGGAGGCGGGCGGCCCGACCAGCACGACACCGGCTGCCTGCAGTGCGCGGGCGAACCCGACGTTCTCGGCGAGGAACCCGTAGCCCGGGTGCACGGCCTGCGCGCCGGTGGCCGCGCACGCGTCGAGGAGGCGCGCGGTGCTGAGGTAGGACTCGCTCGCGCGCGCCGGACCGAGCCGGACGGCGACGTCCGCCTCACGGACGTGACGCGCCCCCGCGTCGGCGTCGCTGTAGACGGCGACGGAGCGCACGCCGAGGCGCCGCAGCGTGCGGATCACCCGCACCGCGATCTCCCCGCGGTTGGCCACCAGGACGGTCTCGAACATCTGCGTCACATCCGGAAGGTGCCGTAGGAGACCGGACCGAGCGGCGCGTGGGCGCACGCCGCCAGCGCGAGGCCGAGGGCCGTCCGGGTGTCGAGCGGGTCGATCACGCCGTCGTCCCAGATGCGCGCCGTGGAGTAGTACGGGTTGCCCTGGTCCTCGTACTGCTGGCGCACCTGCGACTGCATCTGCTCCAGGTCGGTGCCGTCCTTGGCGACCGCCGCCAGCACGGAGGCGGCCTGGTCGCCGCCCATCACCGAGATGCGCGCGTTCGGCCACATCCACAGCAGGCGGGGGGAGTAGGCGCGTCCGCACATCGAGTAGTTGCCGGCGCCGAACGAGCCGCCGATGACGACCGTCAGCTTCGGGACGCGGGCGCACGCGACGGCCGTCACCATCTTGGCCCCGTGCTTGGCGATGCCGCCCGCCTCGTACTCGCGCCCGACCATGAACCCGGTGATGTTCTGCAGGAACAGCAGCGGGACCGAGCGCTTGTCGCACAGCTCGATGAAGTGCGCGCCCTTGAGGGCCGACTCGCCGAACAGCACGCCGTTGTTGGCAATGATCCCGACCGGGTGGCCCTGCACGTGGGCGAAGCCGGTGACCAGCGTGGTGCCGTACTCCGCCTTGAACTCCGAGAACCGGCTGCCGTCGACGAGCCGGGCGATGACCTCGCGGACGTCGTACGGCGTGCGGGCGTCGGACGGCACCACGTCGTACAGAGACAACGGGTCGACGACCGGCTCGACGACCGGCACGGTGTCCCAGGGCGACGGCGTGCGCGGCCCGAGCGTCGACACGATGCGGCGGACGATCCGCAGCGCGTGCGCGTCGTCGTCGGCGAGGTGGTCGGTGACGCCCGAGACCCGCGAGTGCAGCGCTCCGCCGCCGAGGTCCTCGGCCGTGACGACCTCGCCGGTCGCGGCCTTCACCAGCGGTGGTCCGGCCAGGAAGATCGTGCCCTGGTCCTTGACGATGACGGCCTCGTCGGCCATGGCCGGCACGTACGCACCGCCGGCCGTGCAGGAGCCGAGCACGGCCGCGACCTGCGCGATGCCCTGCGCGCTCATCGTCGCCTGGTTGTAGAAGATCCGGCCGAAGTGCTCGCGGTCGGGGAAGACCTCGTCCTGCCGGGGCAGGAAGGCGCCCCCGGAGTCCACCAGGTAGACGCAGGGCAGCCGGTTCTGCAGGGCGACCTCCTGCGCCCTCAGGTGCTTCTTCACCGTCATCGGGTAGTACGTGCCGCCCTTGACGGTGGCGTCGTTGGCGACCACCACGCACTCGCGCCCGGACACCCGTCCGATGCCGGTGATGATCCCCGCGCCCGGTGCCTCGTCGTCGTACATCCCCCCGGCGGCGAGCGCCGAGAGCTCGAGGAACGGGCTGCCCGGGTCGAGCAGCGCGTCGACCCGCTCGCGCGGCAGCAGCTTGCCGCGGGCGACGTGCCGCTCCCGAGAGGCGGCCGGACCGCCCTGCCGGACGACGGCGAGCCGCGCGCTCAGCTCGTCGACGGCCCCCTGCATCGCGGCCCGGTTGCGCTGGGTCGCCTCGCTCGTCGGGTCGACGTGCGACCGCAGCTGGACCTCGTCCACGACGAACCTCTCCCTGTGGTGGTGACCGGGTGCGGAGGTTACAGTTCATTAACCGATCCTGTCCAGGAGGCGCCGTGCCCGTCGCTCCTCGCACGCGCGACGTCATGTTGCGTGAGGCGGCCCGGCTCTTCGCCGAGCGCGGATTCCGGGGCACGTCCGTCGGCGACATCGGGGCCGCCTGCGGCATCAGCGGGCCGGCCGTCTACAAGCACTTCCCGAACAAGGACGCGATCCTGTCGCGGCTGCTCGTCGACATCAGCGAGCAGCTGGTCGACGGCGGCCGGTCCGTCGTGCAGGGCACGCCCGACCCGGAGCAGGCACTGACGGCCCTGGTGGACTTCCACGCCGACTTCGCCCTCGCCGAGCCCGACGTCATCCGGGTGCAGGACCGCGACCTGGCGTCGCTGCCCGACGCCGATCGCGCGGTCGTGCGCCGGCTGCAGCGCAGCTACGTCGAGGCGTGGACCGACGTGCTCTGCCGGCTCGAGCCGGACCTCGGGGCCGAGGTCGCCCGGGTGCGCGCGCACGCCGTGTTCGGCCTGCTGAACTCCACGCCGCACAGCGCGCGCGGGCGCGCCGTGGCCCGCCGGCAGCTCACCGCGATGGCGCTGCGGGCGCTGCGCAGCCCGCCCGACCGCTAGCGGCGGGGCTACAGCAGGAAGCGGAACAGCGGCGAGTCCGCCGGCACGGGGGTGATCTGCGGGGGCGCCGCCTCGAGTCGCAGCAGCAGCCCGGCGAGGTCCTCCGGGCGGCCGAGCTCGATGCCGACGAGCGCCGGTCCCGTCTCGCGGTTGCTGCGCTTGACGTACTCGAACAGCGTGATGTCGTCGTCCGGCCCGAGCACCTCGTCGAGGAAGCGGCGCAGGGCCCCGGGCTCCTGCGGGAAGTCGACGAGGAAGTAGTGCTTGCGCCCCTCGTGCACCAGCGCCCGCTCGACCACCTCGGCGTAGCGGCTGACGTCGTTGTTGCCGCCGGACAGCACGCACACCGTCGTCGTGCCCGGGGCGGGGTGCACCACGTCGCCGAGGGCTGCGGCCGCGAGCGCCCCCGCGGGCTCGGCGATGATCCCGTCCGCCTGGTACAGCTCGAGCATCTCGGTGCAGACGCGCCCCTCGGCCACGGCGACGAGCGAGGCCCCCGAGTCGCGCACCAGCGGGAACGTCACCGCACCCGCGCGTCGCACCGCGGCGCCGTCGACGAAGCCGTCGAGGGCCTCGAGGTCGACCGGCTCGCCGGCCGCCAGCGCCGCGGCCATGCACGCCGCGCCGGCCGGCTCGACCCCGACGACGGTCGTGCCGCGACCGGCCAGCCAGCTGACGGTGCCGGCGAGCAGGCCGCCGCCGCCGACCGGCACGACGAGCAGGTCAGGCAGCCGTCCGAGCTGGTCGACGACCTCGCGCACCACCGTCCCCTGACCGGCGATGGTCCGCAGGTCGTCGAAAGCCGGGACGAGCACCGCCCCCGTGGACGCGCTGTCGGCGAGAGCGGCGGACGCCGCCTCGTCGTAGGTGTCCCCGACGACGCGCACCTCGACGTCGTCCCCGCCGATCTCCGCGATGCGGTCGCGCTTCTGCCGCGGCGTCGTGCGCGGGACGTACACGCGCCCGCGGACGTCGAGCGCGTGGCACGCGAAGGCGACGCCCTGGCCGTGGTTGCCGGCGGACGCGCAGACGACCCCGGACGTCCGCTGCCCGGTCGTGAGCTGCGCGATGAGGTTGTACGCGCCACGGCCCTTGTAGGACCGGACCGGCTGCAGGTCCTCGCGCTTGAGCCACACCTCGCCGCCGACGCGGGCGGAGAGCCGGGCGCTCCGCTGCAGCGGGCTGACGCCCAGCACCCCCGCGAGCCGCGCGGCCGCCTCGTCGACGGCCTGCGTCCCGTGGTCCACCCCGACAGCCTGCCTGATGCGCCGCCGGGGTCAGCGCCCCATGGCGTGGAACTCGCGGTTGGGGCGCAGCCCCAGGGCGTGCGCCATCCGGTTCGACAGCGCGAAGAAGGCGGTCACCGCGCTGATGTCCCAGACCGCCTCGTCGTCGAAGCCGACGGCCCGCAGCCGCTCGTGGTCGGCCGGACCCACCTGGTCCGGGGTGGTCGACAGCCTCACGGCGTAGTCGAGCATCGCGCGCTGCCGCTCGGTGAGGTCGGCCGACCGGTAGTTGGTCATCACGAGGTCGCTGAGGACGGCGTCCCTGGCCCGCACCCGCAGGATCGCGCCGTGGGCCACCACGCAGTAGGTGCAGTCGACGGCCGCGGAGGTCGCGACCACGATCATCTCGCGCTCGGCCTTGGTGAGCGCGCTGTCCTGCTCCATCACGGCGTCGTGGTAGGCCAGGAACGCCCGCAGCTCGGCCGGCCGGTGGGCCATAGCCAGGAAGACGTTCGGGACGAACCCCGTCTTGTCCTGCACGGCGAGCACCCGCACGCGCAGGTCGTCCGGGAGGTCGAGGACCTCCGGCACGGGGAAGCGACTGAAGGCCTCGTCGACCACGTCGTGCTCCTGTTCGTCCGGGGCTCGGACCGTACTCCGGGTGCGCCCTCGGCAGCCCGAGGGGACTTCCACCGGGACGGCTGCTGTGGAAGCCTGCTCGTCGAGGCGAGGAGGCACGAGATGACGCAGCTGCTGGAGGCCGATGCGGGCTTCGCCGAGCTGGAGCAGTACCGCACCGAGCTGCGCGGCTTCTGCTACCGGATGCTCGGGTCGGTCTTCGACGCCGACGACGCCGTGCAGGAGACGATGGTCAAGGCGTGGCAGGCGCGCGACGGCTTCGAGGGACGGTCGTCGGTGCGGTCCTGGCTGTACCGGATCGCGACCAACACCTGCCTCGACGCGCTGCGCAGCCGATCGCGCCGGGCCCTGCCGATGGACCTGTCCTCCCCGGTCCCGGCGACCACCGCCCCCGGCGACCCGCTGCCCGAGGCGACCTGGATCGAGCCGGTGCCCAACGGCGACGTCGTGCGACCGGAGGCCGACCCGGCCTCCAAGGCGGTGTTCCACGACAGCGTCCGGCTGGCCTTCGTGGCGGCGCTGCAGCACCTGCCGGCGCGCCAGCGGGCGGTGCTCATCCTGCGCGAGGTGCTGGCCTGGCAGGCGTCCGAGGTGGCCGAGCTGCTCGAGACGTCCGTCGCCTCGGTGAACAGCCTGCTCCAGCGGGCGCGGGCGACGCTCGCCGCCGCCGGCATCGACGAGGGCGACCCCGTGCAGCCGCTCGGCGACGCCGACCGCGCCCTGCTGGCCCGGTACGTCAGAGCCTTCGAGGCGTACGACATCCCGGCGCTGGTCGCGCTGCTGCACGAGGACGCCAGCATCTCCATGCCGCCGCTGGCGCTGTGGCTCAAGGGCCGTCAGGACCTGCACGACTGGTACCTCGGGTTCGGCGCGGGCTGCGCCGGATCGGTGCTGGTGCCGGTGGAGGCCAACGGCGCGCCGGCCTTCGCGCAGTACAAGCCGTCACCGGACGGCGGGCTGGCGTCGTGGTCGATCCAGGTGCTCGAGCTGTCAGCCGGGCAGCTGGTCCACGTCCACCACTTCCTCGGCCCCGCGCTGTTCGCGCGCTTCGGGCTGCCCCAGCGGATCCCTGCCCCGGGCGTCTGAGCAGACGACGTCGGCGAGCCCGGCCAGCTCGAGCAGGCCGGGCTCGGTGACCCGCAGGTCGAGGACGATGCCCAGCCGGCCGGCGAGCAGCCGCAGCCGGGCCGGCCGTTCGACGACCTCGAGGTCGAGCGGGCCGAGCACCTGCACCACCACCGGCTCCATGCACGGCAGACGCTGTGGTGCAGCCGTACTCATCGCCCGTGAGCGGGAAGGACGATCACCGCCGCGGCTGTTGTCCTGGTGTGCAGCTGCCCTTCGAGACGACACCTCCGCCCGCCCCCGACCCGCAGCTGTCACGGCTGCTGCAGGTCCGCCGGATCTACGTCGAGCCCGCCGCCGCCGACCTGCCGCGCGGCCAGGACGTCCTGGCCCGCTGGCCGGACGCCGAGCGGATCGAGATCGCCTCGCACACGGCTGTGCCGTACGGCCCCCAGGACGTCGACCGCTGGGTCCGGGTCAAGACCGAGGACCTCGTGCTGGGCGTGAAGAAGAGCCTCACGGCCCGGCCCAACGGCCGCAGCAGCGACTTCGTCGCGCCGTCGACCGCCAACGGCTGCGCGATGGCGTGCGCCTACTGCTATGTGCCGCGGCGCAAGGGCTACGCGAACCCCGTGACGGTCTTCGCCAACATCGAGCAGATCACCGGCTACCTGCGGCGCCACGTCGGCCGGCAGGGCGTCAAGGCCGAGCCCGACCAGGTCGACCCGCACGCCTGGGTCTACGACATCGGCGAGAGCTGCGACTGCTCGCTCGACGCACGGTTGTCGGACAACGTCCGCGACCTCGTCGACCTGTTCCGCGGGCTGCCGACCGCCAAGGCGTCCTTCGCCACCAAGCACGTGAACCGCGACCTGCTCGGCTGGGACCCGCGGGGCCGCACGCGGGTGCGCTTCTCGTTGATGCCGCACCGCGACAGCCGCCTGCTCGACCTGCGCACGTCGTCGATCGACGAGCGGCTCGCGGCGGTCGACGACTTCGTCGACGCCGGCTACGAGGTGCACGTCAACCTCTCGCCGGTCGTCGTGCGCGACGGCTGGCTGACGGACTGGGCGGCGCTGCTCACCGAGCTCGACGACGCCACCGGCCCGGCGTTCAAGGCGCAGGCCGCCGCCGAGGTGATCATGCTGACGCACAACGAGGGGCTGCACGAGGTGAACCTCGGCTGGCACCCGCAGGCCGAGCAGGTGCTGTGGCGGCCCGAGCTGCAGGAGGCGAAGCGGTCGCAGACGGGCGGGTGGAACGTCCGCTACCGCACCGGCCAGAAGGGGTCGTACGTCCGCGCGCTCACCGACCTGATCGCCCAGCGGACACCCTGGCTGCGGGTGCGCTACGCGTTCTAGGCAGGCGTCCGGTCACGCCTGCGCGAGCGTCGCCAGGACCCCGTCGCCGTACTTCGCCAGCTTGCCCTCGCCGATGCCGCTGATCGTCCCCAGCTCCGGCAGGCTGCCGGGAAGGACGGTCGCGATCTCGCGCAGCGTCGCGTCGTGAAACACGACGTACGCCGGGACCCCCTGCTCCTTGGCGGTCGCCGCCCGCCAGGTGCGCAGCCGCTCGAAGACCGGTGCCGCGCCGGCAGGCAGGTCGACCGCGGCCGCAGCGCCCCGGCCGCCGCGGGAACGCGTCCGCGCCTGCTTCACCGGGTCCTTGCGCAGCAGCACCGGCTGCTCACCGGCGAGCACCGGGCGGCTGGCCTCGGTGAGGACGAAGACCTGGTAGGCGCCCTCGACGGCGAGCAGCCCCTGCGCCAGCAGCTGGCGGACGACCCCGCGCCACTCCCCTTCGGACAGCTCCGAGCCGACGCCGAACACCGACAGCTCGTGGTGGGCGTGCTGCTCGACCTTCGCCGTCCGCTTGCCGAGCAGCACGTCGACGACCTGTCCGGCACCGAAGCGCTGCCCGCGCTCCCGGTCGAGCCGGTAGACCGTCGAGAGCACCTTCTGCGCGGCGACCGTGCCGTCCCATGTCTCGGGCGGCACCAGACAGGTGTCGCAGTTGCCGCACGGCTCGCTCGCCTGCCCGAAGTAGGCCAGCAGCTGCACGCGGCGGCACGAGACGGTCTCGCACAGCGCGAGCATCGCGTCGAGGTGCTGCGCCAGCCGGCGGCGGTGCGCGAGGTCGCCGTCCGACTCGTTGATCATCTTGCGCTGCTGGACGACGTCGGCGAGCCCGTACGCCAGCCACGCCGTCGACGGCAGCCCATCGCGGCCCGCGCGTCCGGTCTCCTGGTAGTAGCCCTCCACCGACTTGGGCAGGTCGAGGTGGGCGACGAAGCGGACGTCCGGCTTGTCGATCCCCATGCCGAAGGCGATCGTCGCGACCATCACCAGGCCGTCCTCGCGCAGGAAGCGCGCCTGGTTCGTCGCACGCACCGAGGCGTCCAGCCCCGCGTGGTACGGCAGCGCGTTGACGCCCTGGGTGCTCAGCCAGGTCGCTGTCTGCTCGACCGACCGGCGCGACAGGCAGTAGACGATCCCCGCCTCGCCCGGGTGCTCGTCGCGCAGCAGCTGCAGCAGCTGGGCGCGCGGCTCGTCCTTGGGCGCGATGCGGTACTGGATGTTCGGACGGTCGAAGCTGGCCACCACGTGCAGGGCCCCACCGAGGTCGAGCCGCTCGGCGATCTCGGCGTGCGTCGCGTCGGTCGCGGTCGCCGTCAGCGCGATCCGCGGGACGTCGGGCCAGCGCTGGTGCAGCTCGGACAGCATCAGGTAGTCGGGGCGGAAGTCGTGGCCCCACTGGGCGACGCAGTGCGCCTCGTCGATCGCGAACAGCGCGATCTGCCCGCGGTCCAGCAGCGACAGCGTCGACGGCACCCGCAGCCGCTCGGGCGCGAGGTACAGCAGGTCGAGCTCGCCGGCCAGGAAGTCGCGCTCCACCGCACGTCGCTGGTCCGGGTCCTGCGTCGAGTTGAGAAATCCGGCACGCACCCCCAGCGCCGTGAGGGCGTCGACCTGGTCCTGCATCAGGGCGATCAGCGGTGAGACGACCACCCCCACGCCCGGGCGGACCAGGGAGGGCACCTGGTAGCAGAGCGACTTCCCGGCACCGGTCGGCATGAGCACCAGCGCGTCGCCGCCGGCGATGACGTGCTCGACCACGCGGGCCTGGTCGCCCCGGAAGGCGTCGTAGCCGAAGACCCGGCGCAGGACCTCGAGGGCGGGTTCCACAGCGGCGGCGGTCACCCGGACCAGGGTAGGTCCCCGAGCTCGACGAGGGGCCGGTGCGGCGTCTGCGACCGGGCGCTCGCCGCTGGGGTCGGGCTGCCGGCTCCTGCAGGGGCCCTGGTACGGCCACCTCACGTGGCCGGTGCCCGCACTGCCACCGGCACCTTCGACCTCGCCCCGGCCGGGCCCGCTTTGCCGGCGGGTCACCGGTCCCGCCCCCGGGCCAGGTCCGCCGCCCGGTCGCCGATCCCGCGCCCGAGCCCGGCCCGCCGCCCGGTCGCCGATCCCGCCCCCGGCCCAGCCCTAGATCTCCGTCCGTCAACGTCCCGACGACCACCGGGAGGGCTCCGGTGGCCGCTCGGGGTTCGCGACCCCCGGATCGGGCCGTCACCCCCCCCCCGCAGCCCGACCTCGCCCTCAGCCGTGCCCCGAAGGCCGCTCGGTGCCCATGGCCTCGCCGCTTCCCGTCGCCCACCCGCCGTCAGTGCCTCCTTCGCGGCTGCCGCTTGCACCGCCGTTGCTCCAGCCGTCTCGTCGGCTCTGCGACCACGCGTCTACCCGCGGTACGGCGCATCCCACTCCCCTTCCCGCCACCTGCCCAGCGCAGTCCGTGCCGATCGAGAAGCATTCATC
Source organism: Frankiales bacterium (assembly GCA_025966005.1). Lineage (GTDB taxonomy): Bacteria > Actinomycetota > Actinomycetes > Mycobacteriales > SCTD01 > SCTD01. The sequence continues at coordinate 365 of JAOPVV010000167.1, read as the reverse complement.
CACAGTCGATTCCGGCCTCGGGTTCTGTCAGACCCCTCGACCAGAATGGTCGTCATGGCAGTCGGTCAGGCGGTGCTCTCCTCGACGTTGGACGTCGGGGCGCTGACCGACGCCGAGGGCCTGTTGGAGGTCGCCGCGCTCGACCGGTGCGCCGCGCACGGCCGCCGGCTGCGCCTGGTGCTGCAGCTGCACGCGGTGCTGTCCGCCGCCGGCGGCGGGCTCGGGACGAGCTCGCAGCTGGCGCTGGTGGAGCAGACCTCCGAGCAGGCCGCGCAGTTCCTGCTGTGCCAGGCCGAGCTGCTCGCCGGTCTGCCCGGCGGTCTGGAGGCGGTCGAGTGCGGGCTGCTGACGGTCGAGCAGTGCGC
>JAOPVV010000133.1 GCA_025966005.1 Frankiales bacterium | reverse complement strand
CCCGGCTGGCCGACCTGCCGCCCGACGTCCTGGCGGCGCCGGTCGCCCACCTCGACCGCAGTGCCTCCCTGCCGGTCAGCGCGGTCCAGGAGCGGCTCGCCAGCGCCCTCGACCACCTCGTCGGATCGATCGACGCCGGTCGACGCCGGTCCTCCCGGCTCCGGGTCGCCCTGGAGGACTCGCGGGGCCGCGCCGAGCGCGACCAGCTCGCCGGGCTGCACAACCGGCACTTCCTGCAGCGCTTCCTCGGGCCGGTGGACCGGCCGATGGACCTGCTCGCGCTGCTGGTCGACGTCGACGACCTCAAGAGCGCGAACGACCGGCACGGCCACGCGGCCGGCGACGCGGTGCTGCGCGCGATCGCCCTCGTCCTGCGCCGCAGCAGCCGCCCGGGGACGTCGTCGTGCGCTGGGGCGGCGACGAGTTCCTCGTGCTGGTCCCGGGCATCGAGCCGAGCGCCGGCCTGGCCTTCGCCGAGCGGCTGGCCGCTGCCGTGCGCGCCGCCCGCCCGGCGTGCCCCTGGGACCAACCTGCCGCTGTCGGCCTCCATCGGCGTCTGCGCCGTCTCGCGCAGCACGCTGCCGCTGGACCGCCTCGACGGCGCGCTCGCGGTGGTGAAGCGCGGCGGCAAGGGACGCGCCGCGCTGGCCCCGGGAGGAGCCGCCCTCAGACCGGTCTGACGACGTCCAGCACCTCGGGGTCGGCCAGCGCCGTCCGGACGAAGCGGGCCAGCTTGGCGGCGTGCGCCCCGTCGACCAGCCGGTGGTCGGCCGTCGCGGTCATCACCACCTGCGGGCGGACGACCGCCTGGCCGTCGACCGCCAACGCCGCGTCGTGGACCGCCCCGACGCAGACGTACAGCGGCACTCGCGCGAGCGGCACCTGCGCGACGTAGCCCTCGTCGAGGCCGAACGAGCCGATGTTGGTCACGAACATCGACCCCAGCGGGTGGGCCGGCTGGCCGAACGCCCGCACGCCGATGCCGCCGTTGAGCAGCGAGGCCGCTGACAGCACCGGACGCAGGGCCCAGAACGGCACGGCGCCGGCGATCCCGCTGGTCGTCTCGTAGTCTCGGTCGGCCCGGGCCCGCAGCCGCGCCGCGCCCGCCTCGAGCTCGCGCGCGACGTCGACGACCGTCTTGGTGTCGACCGCCCGGACCTTGGTCGGGGCCAGGTCGTCCCCCTCGCCGATGTCGACCGCGAACGCGACGTCGTACGAGCTGAACGGCGTGATCCTGCCGAACACCACCCGGTTGTGGAACTCCGGGACGGTCAGCACGCCGCGGTGGAAGGCCATCCCCACGACGACGCCGGGCGTGACCATGACCCCCGACTCCGCGCGGCGGCGGGCGCAGTACTCGAGGACGGCGGTCGCGTCGACGGCCATGCGCGCGTACAGCCGGCCGTCGCGCGGGGCCCGCCAGGTGGCGACCGCGATCTTGCGACGGACGCTGGGGCGGGAGGTCATCCGCACAGCCTCGCACCCGGCACGTCAGCAGGTGCGCGGCGAGGGCGCCACGGCGGTGAGCAGGTACTCGTCGACGGGCGCCCGCACGCAGGCGGGCGCCCCGTCGCGGTAGACGGTGTGGCCGTCACCGCGGTAGGTCAGCAGCACCCCGGACTCGAGCTGGTCGGCCAGCGCGACCGACCAGGCGTAGGGCGTGGCCGGGTCACCGGTGGTGCCGATGACCAGCACCGGCGGAGCCCCGGGAGCGGTCACCGGGTGCGGCGTGCCGACCGGCGGGACCGGCCACTCGGCGCAGGCCATGCCCGACAGGGCGATGGCCGGTCCGAAGCGCGGCGCGTCCTCGCGGACCCGCTCGGCCAGCGCCAGGTAGGGCGCGGTCTCCCGCGGCCACGGGCGGTCGAGGCAGTTCACCGCGATGTTGGCCTCGCTGACGTTCTGGTAGCCGTCCTCGGTGCGGTCGAGGTAGCTGTCGTTGAGCGCGAGCAGCACCGACCCGTCGCCGTTCTCGGCGGCGGTGAGCGCGTCGGCGATCGCCGGCCAGCCGTCCGCCCGGCTGTAGAGGCCGGCGCCGACGCCGAGCGACAGCTCGGCCGGGCCGACGTCGCGGGTGGCGTCGCCGGACAGCGGAGCGCGCTCGACCTCGGCGGCGAGCCGGTCGTAGGCCGCGCCCAGGTCGCCCGACACGGCCTGGCGGTACGCGCAGCGGGTGCGCTCGCAGTGCGCGAGGAACGCCTCGAGCGCCCGGTCGAAGCCGCTGGACTGCCCCTGCAGCAGGCGGTCCCACGTCAGGGTCGGGTCGATCCCGCCGTCGAGCACCATCGCCCGGACCCGCGTCGGGAAGCGGTCGAGGTAGGCCGCCCCCAGCGACGTGCCGTAGGAGTAGCCGAGGTAGGTGAGCCGGTCGTCACCGAGCGCCGCCCGCACCTTGTCGAGGTCGCGCGCGGCGTCGGCGGTCGAGACGTGCGGCAGGATCTCGCCGGAGCGCTGCCGGCAGCCGGCGACCAGGTCCTCGTTGCCCTGCTCGAGCTCGCGCAGCTCGGCGGGGTCATCGGGCGAGGGGTCGATCGCGAAGTAGTCGTCGAGCTCCGCGGTCGTGCCGCACCGGACCGGCGACGTGCGACCGACCCCCCGTGGGTCGAAGGCGACCAGGTCGAAGCGGGCGCGCACCGCCGCCGGGACCTGCGAGAAGGCGGCCTGCAGGTAGCCGACCGCGGACGCGCCCGGGCCACCGGGGTTGATGACCAGCGAGCCGATCCTGCGGCTCGGGCTGCTGACCCGCTTGCGGGTGAGCGCGAGGTCGACCGTCCCCTGGGACGGGTCCTCGTCGACCAGGGGGACGGTGAGCGTCGAGCACTCGAAGCCGGAGCCGCCGCAGGCCTCCCACGCGAGCGGCGCCGGGCTGGGCACCACCGGCGACGCTGACACCGACGCAGCCGCGGTCGGCCGGGGGCTCGCGGAGGGGCTGGCCGCGGCGCTCGGCGGCGTCGCGATCGTCGGGTCGTCGCCCCCGCCGCAGCCGGTCAGCACCAGGGTCAGAGCAGCCAGTCCGGCAGCGAGGCGCGTCACCGGGCCAGTCTGCGTCACCAGGGGACGACCGCCCGGTCCTCCCGGAGCCGACCGGTCTCGCCGGTGTCGCGGCCCACGAGCCACAGCACCGTCTCGGCGCCCTCGGCGGCGCTGCGCGGCGCCGGCTCGCCGCCCATGTCGGTGCGGCAGTGGCCGGGGCAGACCGCGTCGACCAGCACCCCGCGGCGGCCGTCGCCGAGCTCGGCCGACAGGTTCCTGGTCAGCGCGTTGAGCGCGACCTTCGACACGCGGTACGGCGCGAGGCCGCCGGCCGTCCCCGGTCCGCCCATGCGCCCGAGGCAGGCCGACAGGTTCACGACGCGTCCCCAGCGGCGCTCGACCATGCCGGGCACGAAGGCGGCCGTCGTGGCGAGCACGCCGTCGAGGTTCACGCCCATTACCCGGCGCCACTCGTCGTCGCTGGTCCGCAGGGTCCTGGCGGTCTTCTCGCTCATCACCCCGGCGGCGTTGACGAGCACGTCGGCCGCGGCCAGCGGGCCGAGGCGCGCGGGCAGCGCGCGGACGGCGGCCGTGTCGGCGACGTCGACCGCCGCACCGGTCACGTCCTGGCCACGGGCGACCGGCTCGGCCACGACCTGCTCGACCCGAGCGGCGTCGCGGGCCAGCAGCACCACGGTCGCTCCGGACTCGGCCAAGCCGGTCGCGACCTGCCGGCCGATGCCCCGGCTGCCGCCGGTGACGACGGCGACGCGTCCCTCGAGGTCCATGACCCCACCCTCGCGGGCCGGCGGGTGGTGCGCCACCCGGGCCGCCGGGTACTCCCCCGACATGAGCGAGACGCCCCCTGACAGCGCGGCCGAGGCCGCGACCCCCGAGCACCGGGACGCCGGCCCGGCCCGCCCCGGGTCCCACGAGGGCGCCGGCCCGCCCTCGTCGGTCCCCGGCATCGGGCGGGCCGAGCTGGGCCAGGTCGAGCGGGAGCCCGCCACGCAGGGAGCGCGCCAGCTCGCCGAGACCGTCCGCTCCGTGAGCCGTCTCGAGGAGTCGGACTAGCCCAGAGGGTCAGCCGGGGTCGGGCAGAACGCCGTCTCGGGCGGGCATGAGGTGCCGGACGAAGCCGGCGGGCAGGGCGTCGCCGTGCTCGAGGTGCTCGAGCAGGTCCTGCGTGGGCCCGGGGCCGTTCATCCGGCGGTACCAGCGGACCCGTCCCTCGCGGCGCACCACCACGATGTTCCCGAGAGCGCACGGCCCGAGGCAGTCGGTGACCTCGTAGCGCAGCCCGGCGCGTTGCGCACCGGCCCGCAGCGCCTTCTCCAGCGACCGGTGGTCGACGCCGGGGTGCTGGGTCCTCGTCCCGCAGCAGCAGCCGCGGCAGACCCACATCCGGTCGCCCGTCGCCGCCACCCGGCGGGCGCGTCCGACGGGGTTGCCCCCGCCGCCCTTGCGCTTGCCCTGACCCGCCACCCCACCAGCCTCGCGGATGCCCCCACCGGCGTCGTGCGGCGGCAGTGCTGCGAGTAGCCTTCGAAGCCGGGACAAGCCATGTTTTGAGACCGGGAAGAGGCGAACCGCAGCGTGTCGACGCAGCCGGGCCAGCACACCGACTTCGGTGCCAACGAGTGGCTCGTATACGAGATCCACCAGCAGTTCCTGAAGGACC
>JAOPVV010000346.1 GCA_025966005.1 Frankiales bacterium | reverse complement strand
CGCGACGCGCTGTGGGCCCACCCCGACCTGCTGCCGTCGGCGTCCGACCTCGACGACCCGGGCGGCTTCGTCTCGCGCACCGTCTCGGGCACCGAGGCGCCCGAGACCGACTGGGACGCCGGGCTGCGCAGCCTCGACAAGGACGTCGACGGCACTCTCGACGACGACGCGACCGGCGGCCCCCAGGACGAGCCTCCCGCGCCGGTCTGAGCCCTGGCCGGAGGCCCGAGGACAGCGACGGGAGCGCTGTCCGGAGGGCACGTGCCGGACGGTACGCGGCAGGCGCTCGCCGCGCAGGGCGAGCCCGCCCCGGAGTTCCTGCATCCACAGGCGTCCTGATACGTCACAGCAGGTCAGGAGCCGTGCGCGCAGCGTCGTCCCTGAGCGGCGCCCAGCCCGTCCACAACGACACACCGGCCTCTCCCCACCCTGTCCACAGCGTTGTCCACAGGCTGTGGGCAGCGGCGTTGACGCCGGCCGACAGGGGCTCGTAGCGTCGCCGGGACGGAGCCCCTCGGAGCACCGGGTCCCGTCCGCAAGGGGAAGGCGGACGGACCGGCGCACCGGGGGGCGCCGTGGTGCCCGGGACGGTCGCCGGGGCATCGACGAGCGCGGCCGTCACCCGTTCGGGTGGCGACACGGGCCGTGCGCGGGGCCGATCCAGTCAGGACACCGATCCCCCAGCCAGGCCCCCCGAGCCGGACGAGGAAGCCCCATGGACGACGCCCGCTCCGCCCGCAGGCCGGCCGCGCTGCTCGCCCTCGCCGTGGCCGCCGTGACGGGGCTGTCGGCGCTGTCGCCCGCCGCCGCCTCCGCGCCGCTTGCCGGCGCCACCACCGTGGTCGTCACCTCCGCGACCGGCGGGGTGGAGGCGGCCGCGGCGGCCGTCCGCACCGCAGGCGGCACGGTCCTGTCGCGGCTGTCGCTCATCGACGGGGTCGGCGCCACGCTCCCGACCGACGCCGTCCTCGCCCCCGGCTACTCCGTGGTGGCGAACATCCCGATGTCACTGACCGCGTCGAAGAAGAACCCGGGCCTGGAGCGAGAGGCGACCGCCGTCCGCGAGGCGCTGGGCCTCGGACCGGCCGCCGACCAGGGCGCCGGCACCACGGTCGCCGTCGTCGACACGGGCGTCACCGACGTCCCCGACCTGGCCGGGCGCCTGCAGCACGTCGACGTCACCGGCACCTGGCTGCCGGGCCAGCCCCGCGACGCCTACGGCCACGGCACCTTCGTCGCGGGCGTCGTCGCCGGTGACGGCAGCTCCTCCGACGACCGCCGCTACGCCGGAGTGGCGCCCGGCGCCGACGTCCTCGACGTCCGGGTCGCCGACGCCGACGGCAGCACCGACCTGGTCACCGTCCTGGCCGGCCTCGAGGAGGCCGCCAGGCCCGAGCACGGCGTCGACGTCGTCAACCTGTCGATGAGCTCGGGCAGCCCGCTGCCCCACCAGATCGACCCCCTGACCGTCGCCCTGGACCGGCTCTGGGCGCAGGGCATCGTGGTGGTCGTGCCGAGCGGCAACGACGGCCCCGGCACCGGCACCGTCACCTCGCCCGGCAGCGACCCCGTCCTGCTCACCGTCGGCGCGCTCGACGAGCGGCTCACCGCCACCCGGTCCGACGACGTCGTCCCGGGCTTCTCCGGCCGCGGGCCGACGCGGCAGGGCGACGCCAAGCCCGACCTCGTCGCGCCGGGCCGCTCGCTGGTCTCGCTGCGCGCCCCCGGCAGCAGCGCCGACCTCGAGAACCCGGCGTCCGTCGTGGACGGCTCGTACTTCCGCGGCTCGGGCACCAGCTTCTCCACCGCGCTGGTCTCCGGCTCGGCGGCCCTGCTGCGCGAGCAGCACGGCGACCTGCGCCCCGACCAGGTCAAGGCGCTGGTCACCGCCACCGCGTACGGCGCGAAGGGCCTGAAGGACGCCCGTGACGCCGGCGCCGGCGGTCTCGACCTTCCGCGCGCGCTGGCCACCCCGCCGACCCAGGCCCCGGACGCCGTGGTCGACTCCCGGCCGCCCGGCGACGAGGCCGTCTGGGAGGAGTTCCTGCAGGCGGTCGAGGACGGCGACCGCCGGGCCGCGGCGGACAGCTGGGCGCGCCTGTCCCTCGCGTCGCACCGCTGGGCAGCAAACTCCTGGAGCTCGCACCGCTGGGCGGCGAACTCGTGGAGCTCGCACCGCTGGGCCGACGCCGGGACCAGCGCCGACGAGTGGGCGCTGCGCCTGTGGGCCTCGCACCGCTGGGCCTCCCACCGCTGGGCCGCGTCGTCCCGCTGGGCCGGCGAGGACGAGTGGGCCGCCAGCCGCTGGGCGGCGAGCCGCTGGGCCGCCAGTCGCTGGGCCGGCAGCTGGGAGTAGCCCTTCCGCACCCCAACGGGTGAAGCAGTTCCGGACGGAGGCGTCGATGTCCCCCTCGAAGACGGCCGTCGAGGGGGACGTGGCGCTCCGGGCGACAGCACCGGACCCACGGAGAGGAGGACCGCAGTGGACGCCCTGCGCCGGCTCGTGCTGGCCGTGGCGCTCGTCGGGCTGCTCGCCCAGGTCCTCGTGGGGGTGCTGCTGCACGACGTCGGGCCGATCGCGTCGGCGCTGACCGGTCCCGACCATCTCGGCGGGCTCCCGCCGCACGTCCTGCTCCTCGGGCTGCTGCTGCTCACCGTCGCCGGTGACCTCATCTCGGTGCCGGTGCGCCGCGGCGAGCAGACCGAGGAGCTGACCCTCTACGAGGCGACCGTCGTCGTCGCTGTCCTGTTGCTGCCGGCCCGCGACGCCCTGTGGGTGCCGGTCGCCGCGCTCGCGCTGACCTCGCTGGTGCAGCGCCGCGACCCGGTCAAGAGCGTCTTCAACATCGGCAACCAGGCCGCGGCGACGGCCTGCCTGGTCGGTGTGGTCCACCTCGTGTCCGGTCCGGGCGAGGACCTCAGCTGGCACACCGTCGTCGCGCTGGTCGTGGGCCTGCTCGCGTTCAGCGCGACCGTGCTGGTGGGCCTCACGCGTGTGCTCGCCCTCGTCGGCGAGGACGACGCCACGCACGTGCTGCGCGACGGCTCGCGCCTGGCGCTCGTCACCGCCGTCGCGACGGTCGCGATGGCCGGTGGCGGCGTCCTCGCGGCCATGCACGCACCCGCCCTGCTGCCGTTCTCGCTGGTGCCCGCCGTCGCGCTGCTGTTCGCGTTCCGGGCGACCGCGCAGGCCGCCGAGCAGCGCCAGCGGTCCTCCCGGCTGCTGGCCCTGTCGCACGTCCTGGCCGGACGCGTCGACCCGGACGAGATGCTCCCGGCGTTCCTGTCGCAGTGCCGGCAGGCGTTCGGCGCCGAGGTCGCGCAGGCCCTGCTCGACCCCGCCGCACCGGGCGGCGCCGCCATGACCGCGGTCGACGACCAGCACGCCGGCGGCGAGCGCCGGGCCTCGACCGTCGAGGAGCTGGCGGTCCTGCGGGTGGCCGGCGTCGACGCCCGCGCCCTGAGCGCCCCGCTCCCCCACGGCTGGACCTCCGCGCTGGTCGCCCCGCTCGAGGCCGACGGCCTGCCGCTCGGGGTGCTCGTGCTCGCCACCCGCGACCGGCACCACCCGCTCGGCGCCGCCGACCTCGTGCTGCACAGCCCGCTCGCGACGGCCCTGGCCGTCGCGCTGCGCAGCGCCGCCCACCTGCGCCGCCTGACCGAGGCGACCAGCAAGCTGCAGGCCGTCGTCGACCAGTCCTCCGACGGCATCCTGGTGCTGGACGGCACCGGCACCGTCCAGCTGTGGAGCCCTGCGCTCGGCGCCCTGACCGGTCGCCACGAGACCGAAGCGGTCGGCCGTGCGCTCCCCTCCCTGGTCACGGTGCAGGGGGCCGACGACGGCGCCCTCGACGCGTTCCAGGCCGGGGCGTCGCTGCTGACCCCCGCCAGCCCGCAGGCGACCGTCGAGCTGACGCTGCGGCGCGACGACGGCGAGCAGCGGGTCGTGCGGTGCGCCCACGCCGGGGTGTTCGTCGACGGTGCGCTCGACCGCGACGTCGTCATCGTCCACGACGTGACCCGCGAGCGGCAGGTCGAGCGGCTCAAGGCGGACTTCATCGCCACCGTCTCGCACGAGCTGCGCACCCCCGTCACCCCGATCAAGGGGTACGCCGACCTGCTGCGCCGCAAGGGTGACGCGCTCGGCCCCGAGAAGCGTTCCGAGTACCTCGCCATCATCAGCGACCGCTGCGACCACCTGGCCCGGCTCGTCGAGGACCTGCTGCTCGCCTCCCGCATCTCGGCCACCGAGGGCCACACGCCGGCCCAGGTGTCGATGGGGTCCGACGACCTCGTCGGCCTGGTCCGCCGGGCCGGCGGCGACTTCGGCGACGAGGGCGGACGGCTGGCGCTGGTGCTGCCCGCCCACCCGGTGCCCGTGGCCTGCGACCCGGTGCGCGCCGTGCAGGTGCTGACCAACCTGGTCGGCAACGCCCTCAAGTACTCCCCGCCCGGCTCGCCCGTCGAGGTCCGGCTCGGCGTCGAGCACGGGCGCGCGCACGTCGACGTCGTCGACGGCGGACGCGGCATCCCCGCCGACCAGCTCGAGCGGGTCTTCGAGAAGTTCCACCGGGTCGAGGACTCGATGCGCATGACGACCGGCGGCACCGGCCTCGGCCTGTACATCGCCCGCCAGCTGTCGACGGCGATGGGCGGGACCCTGCGCTGCACCTCCACCCTCGGCGTCGGCTCGACGTTCCGCTTCACCCTGCCGCTGGCCACTGTGCCGCCGGCCGCCTCCCCCGGGCCGCCGGGACGCCCCGCGCCGGCGCTGACGGCCATGGCCCCGCTCCCCCGCTCGTCCGCCACGCCGCCACGCTCAGAGCACGCTGCGGCCTCCCAGCCCCTGTGACGGCTACGCTTCGCCCGGACAGCCCGCGCGCCGACCGGCCGCGGACCGAGCGGGGGCCCGGTCGACACCCGACCGCCCCGTCGACCCGAGTGGAGGACGCTGTGGCCGAGAGCTACAACGGGTACTGCGTGAAGTGCAAGGAGAAGCGCGACTTCGACGGCGAGGTGAAGGTCAGCGAGTCCGGCCGTCGCATGGCCCAGGGTCCGTGCCCCGTCTGCGGGACCAAGATGAACCGGATCCTCGGCAAGGCCTAGTCCCACCTGCCCAACGGCAAGGGCGGTCCCCCTCGGGGGGCCGCCCTTCCTGCTGCCCGGGGCACCCACCGCGGGCGAGCGGACGACGCGCTGCGGGCGCGGACCTGTGGACGGCGAGCCGGGTGTGGACAGTGCGAGCGGCCGTCGGCCGCGGGTGCCAGCGTGCTGCTCCTGCCCCCTGCCGCCCACCCCGGAGGTCCCGTGCGCCCCGTGCTCGCCCCTGCCGCCCGCCGCCTGTGGCGCGACCGCGAGACCCTGCAGCTCGGCCGCGACGGCCGGGCCACCCTGCTGGCCGGGGTCGACGAA
>JAOPVV010000004.1 GCA_025966005.1 Frankiales bacterium | reverse complement strand
CGTCGGGCCGCTGGCCGTCGCGGGCCTGGGCTCGGCCCTGGTGGTGGACGCGGCTCCGGCGCTGGCGTTCTCGGCCGCCGCCCTCGTCCTGCTGCTCGCCGTCCGGACGCTCGCCTGGCTGGTCGTGGCCGCCCGGCGCCGTCGGGGAAAGGACATGGCGCGGGCTCTGGTCGTCGGCCGTGACGACCGCGCCGCGACGCTGGCCCGGACGCTGTCGCGACACCCCGACTTCGGCCTGCAGGCAGCGCTGGTCGTCGACGGGCCGGCCGACCCCGAGACGCTCGCCCGGCTGGCCCGCGACCGGGGCTGCGAGCACGTCTTCCTGCTCCCGGACGACGGCGCCGGGCTCACCCGGCTGCGCCGCTCGCTGGGCGTGCCGGCCCACGTCTCGCTGGTGCCGTTCGGCGCCGACGCCTTCCTCGACGGCCGTACCGGGCACCGCGTCGGCGGCGTCGCCGTGCTGCCGCTCGGCCGTCCGCTGCGCGGTCCCGCGCCGATGCCCGGCAAGCGCGCGGTCGACGTCGTCGTGTCGTCGCTGCTGCTGCTCGTCCTGGGACCGGTGCTGCTGGCCTGCCTGGCCGCGGTGCGAGTGGGCGACGGTGGCCCGTCGCTGTACCGCCAGCGGCGCACCGGGCTGGGCGGCCGGCCGTTCGACATCCTCAAGCTGCGCACGATGCGCAGCGGGGCCGACACCGAGCAGCTGCAGCTCACCGCCTACAACACCAGCGACGGCCTGCTGTTCAAGATGCAGGACGACCCGCGCGTCACGCGGGTCGGCCGGTTGCTGCGGCGGTCCGGGCTGGACGAGCTGCCGCAGCTGGTGAACGTGCTGCGGGGCGAGATGAGCCTGGTCGGCCCCCGCCCGCTGCCGGTCGACTCCGACGCGTTCGGCGAGCGCGACGCCGAGCGGCACCTCGTCCGGCCGGGCATGACCGGGCTGTGGCAGGTCTCCGGCGGGGCGACGCTGCGCTACCGCGAGATGGTCGACCTCGACCTGGCGTACGTGCACGGCTGGACGCCGGGGCTCGACCTGCAGGTGCTCACCGCGACCGTCGGAGTCCTGCTGCGCGCCAGTCTCGGGGCCGACGGCCGCGAGCGCTGAGGCTGCTGCGCTGAGGGTCCTCTGCGTCAACGACCTGCCGCCCGGGGGCTCCTCCGGTGCCGAGGTGCACCTGGCGCTGCTGGTCGACGCGCTGCGGCGCGGCGGCGACGAGGTCGAGGTCTTCACCCGCCCGCCGCGTGAAAGAGCGGCGCGGCTCCTCGACGCGTGGGACCCGCTCGCCCGCAGGGCCCTCGCCGCCGCGGTCGCGCGCTTCCGGCCCGACGTCGTGCACGCCCACAACGTCGTGCGCGAGCTGTCGGTCTCCGTGCTCGGCGCAGCTCCCGCGGTCCCGCTGGTGCTCACCGCCCACGACGGACGCCTGCTGGGCGACGCCGACGGACGGGGCACGGCGCTGCGGGCGTACCAGCGGGGACGCGCCGCCGTCGACGCCACGTTCGCCCGCCGGCACGCCGACCTGGTGCTCGCCGTGTCGGGTCCCCTGGCCGCCCGGTTCCGCGGCGCCGGCTTCACAGCGGTCGAGCACACCGCCCCCTGGGCCGCCGCCCCCGTCGCGCCGCTGGTGCCGGCCCAGGACTGCCGCGACCTCGTCTTCGTCGGGCGCCTGGGCGCCGACAAGGGCGTGCACGTGCTGCTCGAGGCGCTCGCCGGCGTCCCCGGGGGGCGGCTGCTGCTGGCCGGCAGCGGCGACGACCTGACCGGCTCCCCGCTGGTGCGGGAGGGCCGGGCCGTCCTGCTCGGCACCCTCGACCGGACGGCGGTCTCGCAGCTGCTCGCCGGTGCGCGGGCCGTCGTGCTGCCGTCGCTGCCGAGCCGGCGTCCCGAGGGCTCGCCGCTGGTGCTCGCCGAGGCGCTGGTGCACGGCCGGCCGATCGTGGTCAGCGACGACCCGGGGTCGGTCGAGCTCACGCGCGACGGCCGCTGCGGGCTGGTCACCCCGGCCGGCGACGTCGCCGCCCTGGCCGCCGCCCTGCGGTCGGTGGTCGAGGACGACGCCCTCGTCGCCGACCTGTCCGCGCAGGCGACCGCCGTCGCCCCCCACCACGGCGAGGCGGCGGGCCTGGCGCGGGTGCGGGCGGCGTACGAGAGGGTGTCGCCGTGAACGGTGCCGGCATGAGCGGCCCGAGGCTCACCGTCGTCGTGCCGACGCGGGACCGGCCGGCGCACCTCGCCGGCTGCCTGGCAGCGCTGCGCCCGCAGCTGCACGCGGACGACGAGCTGCTGGTCGTCGACAGCGCCTCCCGGGTGCCCGTCCCGGACGCGCTCCGCGTCGACCTGGCCGGCGCGTCGCGGGCGCGCAACGCCGGCTGGCGGGCGGCGTCGGGTGAGCTGGTGGCCTTCCTCGACGACGACGTGCGGGTCGCTCCGGGCTGGCGCCGCGCCGTCGAGACCGCGGTCGAGGGCGTGGCCTTCGCGTGCGGCCGGGTCGCCGTCCCGCCGTCGCAGGAGGGCGGCGAGCGCCCCGTCGCCGTCACGCCCGACGTGCCGGAGACGCTGCTGGACAGCCGGTCCCACGAGGTGCTCGGCGTCAGCGCCAACCTGGTCGTCCGCCGAGAGGTGCTGCGCGCCGTCGGCGGGTTCGACGATCGGCTCGGCCCCGGCACGTGGTTCTGCGCCGCCGAGGACGTCGTGCTGCTCGACCGGCTCCTCGCGGCCGGCCACGTCGGCCGCTACGCCCCGGTCCTGCTGGCCCACCACGAGCAGTGGCGCGGACGGCGCGACCTGCTGCGCCTCGACTGGGGCTACGGCAAGGGGGCCGGCGCGCGGGCGGTGCTCGCCGGTGGGAGCCGGGGCCGGCGGCTGGCCCGCACGTCGCTGTGGGAGCAGGCGCTGCAGCCGGTGCCGGGCGACGTCCGACGGGGCTACGGGTTCGGCGTCGCCACCGGGCTGGTCAGGGCCGGCGGCACCCTCGTGGGGCTCGCGGCCGCCCGGGCGCGGCTGTGAGGCTGGCGCTGTACCACCCCTGGGTCTACCTGCGGTCCGGCGTCGAGCGCTGGATGGTCGAGGTCGTCACCCGCAGCCGTCACGACTGGACCGTCTACACCCACCACCACGAGCCCGAGGCGACCTACCCGGAGGTTGCCGGTCTCGACGTCGTCCAGCTCGCGCCGCAGGTGTCGGTGCGCCGCTCGTTCGGACCGCTGGTGCACGCGGCGGGCACCCTGGCCCGCACGCGGCTGCCGTCCTCCGAGGGGCTGCTCGTGTCGTCGGAGGGGCTCGGCGACCTGGTCGCACTGCGGTCGCGGGTGCCGACCGCCGCGTACTGCCACACGCCCCTGAAGATCCTGCACGACCCTGCGGCCCGCGGTGTCGTCGAGCGCCAGTCCCTCGCCCGTCGAGCAGCTCTCGGCACGATCGGCCCGGCGTTCCAGGCCGTCGACCGGCGGGCCTGGCGGCAGTACGGGCACGTGCTCGTCAACAGCACCGAGACCCTCGCCCGGGTCCGTGACGCCGGACTGCGGCCGTCCGGGCCGGTCGAGGTCCTGGAACCGGGGGTCGACGCCGCCTGGTCGACGTACGCACCCGGTTCGCCGCGCGCTCCCGTGCTGCTGTGCGCCGGCCGGGTCATGTGGCAGAAGAACCTCGAGCTGGCCATCGACGCGGTGCGCCTGCTCGGCGGCAGCGCGCGACTGGTCATCGCCGGCATGGTCGACGAGAAGAGCCGCCCCTACCTCGCGGCGCTGCGCGCGCGGGCCGCCGGGCTGCCGGTCGCGTTCGAGGTGGCGCCGTCGGACGAGCGCCTGCGGGAGCTGTACGCGACGGCCACTGCGCTGCTGTTCACCCCCCGCAACGAGGACTTCGGGATGGTCGTGCTCGAGGCCATGGCAGCCGGCACGCCGGTGCTCGCCGTCGACGCGGGTGGCCCGCGCAGCACCGTCGACCACGGCCGCACCGGCTGGCTGCTGCCACCCGAGCCCGAGGTGTGGGCCGCGCAGCTCCGGCAGGTACTCGCCGCAGGACCCCGGCTCGAGGCCATGCGACCGGCCGCCGTCGAGGCCGCCCGGCTGCGCACGTGGGACGCGCACGTCACGCGCCTCGACGACGTCATGGAGCAGCTGGCCGGTCGCACGCCCGGGTCCTGACGAGACCCGTTTCCGTTGTGCACGGGCCGTCGCAGAGGTCGTCGACCAGCCTCGGTCGCCGGTCTGGCACAGGGCCCCGTCCTTCCCGGAACGGGGCCGCGGTGGGGAGTCCTGGACGGAACAACAGTTGCCGGCGGCGGCTGCGTGAGACGGCGGGGCCACGGCGAGCGGGCTCCGGCGACACGCCGTGTCGCGCGGGAGCAACCGTGATGACCGGCCGGCCCAGCCCGGGCGGCCTCGTTCCGGACGACGAGCAGGCCTTGACCGACCGGCAACCTGCCGTGCTCGACCGGCGGTCGAGCTCTTGAATGGAGGAGCAGGACTGACACGGCCCATCGTCGGACCAGCTGCCCCGCGGGAGCGCTGGCCGCTCACGCACCAGCCGTACAGCCTTGCCCGCCATTGCTGCGAGGACTGCTTGCCAGAAGGCACTTCCATCATGCGGTTCTGTCAGACCCCTCGGCCACACTGGCGCTCGTGGCGGTCGGTCAGGCGGTGCTCTCCTCGATGTTGGACGTCGGGGCGATGGCCGACGCCGAGGGCCTGATCGAGCGGTTGGCGCTGGACCGGTGTGCGGCGCACGGCCGTCGGCTGCGGGCCGCGTTGCGGCTGCACGCGGTGCTGTCCGCGGCGGGCGCCGGGCTCGGGACGGCGTCGCAGCTGGCGTTGGTGGAGCAGACCTCCGAGCAGGCCGCGCAGCTGCTGCTGGCCCAGGCCGAGCTGCTCGCCGGTCTGCCCGGCGGTCTGGAGGCGGTCGAGTGCGGGCTGCTGACGGTCGAGCAGTGCGCCGTCGTCGCTCGGACGCTGACGCCGCTGCCGGACCGGG
>JAOPVV010000084.1 GCA_025966005.1 Frankiales bacterium | reverse complement strand
GCGGCGCTGCGCGGCGACGTCGGGGCGGCGCTGCGCGGGCTCGAGGCCCACCGCCTGCTGTGCGCCCACCGCACCGGCCCCGCCGGCGTCCGGGACTGGGACCGGACCGCCCGGGACTGGGTGGGCGACCGCTCGGTCGAGCGCTTCTACCCCGGCCAGCCGCTGCTCGTCACGGCCAACGACCACGAGGCCAAGGTCTACAACGGCGACACCGGCGTGGTCGTCCGGCAGGACGACGGCTCGCTCGTGGCCGCGTTCGCCCGGGTCGGCGCTCCCGTGCTGCGGCACCCGGCGTCGCTGGCCTCGGTCGAGACCGTCTACGCCATGACGATCCACCGCAGCCAGGGCAGCCAGTACCGCACCGTGTCGGTCGTGCTGCCGCCCGAGGAGTCGGTGCTGCTGACCCGCGAGCTGCTCTACACCGCCATCACGCGCGCGCAGGCGCACGTCCGGCTGATCGGCACCGAGGCGTCCGTCCGGGCGGGCGTCGGCCGGCAGGTGCTGCGGGCCAGCGGGCTGCGGCGGGTGGCGCTCGACCAGCGCGCCGTGCCCGATCGCTCGACCAGCACGGCGAGCTGAGCGCTCGACCAGCCGTGCGCTGACCGCTCGACCAGCACGGCGCGCTGAACCGGTCGTGGCACACGGAATCGTCGCCTCCCACGCCGGGTTGCCCGAGGGACTGCCGCCCACCTGAGGAGCCCGACGTGACCGCGCCTGCCCCGACCCGCGCGTCCGTCGGACTGCGGTCCGAGCGCGGCCCGGTGCTCGGCGCGATCATGCTCAGCACGGCGCTCATCGCGCTGGACAGCACGATCATCGCCACCGCCGTCCCGAGCGTCGTCGACGACCTCGGCGGCTTCAGCCAGTTCCCCTGGCTGTTCAGCGTCTACCTGCTCGCGCAGGCCGTCACCGTCCCGGTCTACGGCAAGCTCGCCGACGTCGTCGGCCGCAAGCCGCTGCTGATCTTCGGCATCGTCGTCTTCCTGGCCGCCTCGCTGTTCTGCGGCCTGGCCTGGTCGATGCCCGCGCTCATCGTCGGACGCGCGCTGCAGGGCCTGGGCGCCGGGGCCATCCAGCCGATCGGGCTGACGATCATCGGCGACCTCTACAGCGTCGCCGAGCGGGCGAAGGTGCAGGGCTACGTGGCGTCCGTCTGGGCCGCGGCGTCGGTGCTCGGCCCGACGATGGGCGGGCTGTTCAGCGACTACCTGTCCTGGCGCTGGATCTTCTTCATCAACCTGCCGCTCGGCGCGCTGGCGATCGTCGCGCTGCAGCGCCGGTTCTCCGAGACCGTCGAGCGCCGCAAGCACGAGCTCGACCTGACCGGCGCCGTCCTGCTGACCGTCGGCTGCTCGCTGCTGATCCTCGGCCTGCTCGAGGGCGGCACCGCGTGGGCGTGGGCGTCCGGCACGTCGTACGGCGTGCTCGGCGGGGCGCTGCTGCTGCTGGTCGCGTTCGTCCTGGTCGAGCGGCGCGCGGCCGAGCCGGTGCTGCCGCTGTGGATCTTCCGCCGGCGGGTGCTGGTCGGCGGAAACCTCGCCGCCCTCGGGGTCGGCGCGCTGCTGATCGGGCTGAGCAGCTACGTCCCCACCTGGGTGCAGGGCGTGCTCGGCACCGGCGCCGTCGAGGCGGGGCTGACGCTCGGCGCGCTGACCATCGGCTGGCCGATCGCCGCGTCGCAGGCCGGACGGCTGTACCTGCGCATCGGCTTCCGCGACACCGCCCTGATCGGGGCCGTGCTCGCGGTCGGCGGATCGCTCCTGACCGTGTCGCTGTCGGAGGGCGCCGAGCTGTGGCAGGTCGCCGGCGCCATGTTCGTGACCGGTCTGGGCATGGGGCTGTCGTCCTCGCCGCTGGTCGTGGCCGTGCAGTCGGTCGTCGGCTGGGACCGCCGCGGCGTGGTGACCGGTACCAACATGTTCTGCCGGGCGATCGGCTCGGCCGTCGGCGCCGCGCTGTTCGGCGCGATCGCCAACACGACCCTGGCGCGCCGGTTCGAGGACGCCCCGGCGGGTCTGCGCGGCCAGCTGCCCGGCGACGTCGACGGCACCGCCGCCGCCCTCGCCACCCCCGGTCCCGTCGCCGACTTCGCCCGCGACAGCCTGCACGCCGCCTCGCACAGCGTGTTCGTCGCGATCGCCCTCACGGCCGTCAGCATCGCGGTCGCCGTCGCCCTGGTGCCCCGTCGCACCGAGGCCCTCGTCTTCGAGGACTGACGCTCACCGCCCGTCGAGGGCCTGCCGCCACAGCCGCGCCATCCGCTGCCCGAAGGCGACGAGCACGACCCGCTCGACCGACGTGGTGGCCGCGCGCAGGGCGTCGACGCTGACCCGCGCGGCCTCGTCGTCGGGGTAGCCGTACACGCCCGTCGAGATGGACGGGAAGGCGATGCTGCGCGCCCCCACCTCGTCGGCTCGCTCGAGCGAGCTGGTGTAGGCCGACGCCAGCAGCGTTGCGTTCTGCGGGCCGGAGTAGACGGGGCCGACGGCGTGCACGACCCAGCGGCAGTGCGCCATCGCGAAGGCCGGGGTGACGACCGCTGAGCCGGTCGGGCACGGCGCCAGCGGGCGCAGCGCGGCCAGCAGCTCGGGGCCGGCG
>JAOPVV010000073.1 GCA_025966005.1 Frankiales bacterium | reverse complement strand
GGTGGTCGGCGCGGACGGCGAGGTCCTCGCGGGCGCGGGCGGCCAGGGTGCGCACCGCGGCGTCGCCGAACACCGCCTCGAGCACCCGCTGCCCGAGCGCCGTGGTGCCCCCGGCGACGGCGACCTCGCCGCCGGTCAGGCCGCCGGTCTGGGCGAACACGGCCACCATGACGACCAGTCCGGCGCCGTTGACGCCCAGGCTGAGGACGCGCGCCTTCGTGCGCTTGTCGGCGCCCTCGCTGCGGACCAGGTCGAGCACGTGCCCCTGCCAGGCCCGGACCTCGTCGGAGGCGTCGGCCGGGAAGTCGGGGCTGACGCCCTCCAGCTCCCGCTCGCGGCCGCGCAGCAGCGCCTGCCCGCCCGGCAGCGACCGCCACGCGGTGCAGGTGCGCTCGGCGGCCCGGTCGGCCTCGGCCCGCAGCAGCTGCTCCACGCTGCTCTCCAACGCGACCTTGAGGTCCTGGCCGGGCGCGGGCCGCCCCGTGACGGCGGCGCCGATCCGGTCGCGGAGCCGGCCGACCTGGGCCTGCAGGCTGCGCATCCACTCGCCGGTGCCGACGAACTCCTGCCACCGTGCGAGCACCTCGCCACGCAGCAGGGTCCCGCTGCGCATGCCCTCGTCGACGGCGTCGCGGGCAGCGGCGTAGGACGAGTCGGCGGCCGCCTGCAGCGACGTGGCCGCGGCGTCCTGCGCGTCGACGGCGGCGACGAGGGACGCGACGCGGCCCTCGAGGCTGTCCAGCGCCCCGGCCAGCGTCTGCCGGACGACGGTGGCGCGCTGCTCCTGGTCGGCGGCCAGCCCGTGCAGCCAGTCGCGCAGCGGGGCGATCTGGTCCTCGGGCAGCAGGCCGTCAACCAGCGGGCGCTCCTGGACGACGAACAGCCGGGCGCTGTCGAGCCCGGCGCGCCGGAGCATGCCGGCGAGGTCGTCGGCGACCTCGCCGACGGCCTCCGGCGGTGCCCGGTCGAGCACGACGGCCAGGGCGGTGCCGCGCTCCTGCGCGGTGCGCAGCAGGTCCCACGGCACGGCGTCGGCGTAGCGGGCGGCGGTGGTGACGAACACCCACAGGTCCGCGGCGGCCAGCAGCTGGCCGGCGAGCTCGCGGTTGGACTCCACGACCGAGTCGACGTCGGGGGCGTCGAGCAGGGCCAGGCCGGTCGGGACGTCGTCGCGCGGCAGCAGCCGCAGCGCGCCCGTGCCGGCGTCCCCGCCCGCGCCGGTCACCCGGGCCAGGGACGGCAGGACGCGGTCGCCGGCGAAGTACCCCCGGTCGGCGCTCGCGCAGACCAGCACGGGCGCCCGGGTCGTCGGTCGCAGGACGCCCGCGGTCGTGACGGAGGCGCCGACGATGCTGTTGACCAGCGTGGACTTGCCGGCGCCGGTGGAGCCGCCGACGACCGTGAGCAGCGGGGCGTCGAGGTCGCGCAGCCGCGGCAGCAGGTAGTCGTCGACCTGGTCGACCACGGCGCGCGCCGCCCGGCGCGCCGCCCCCGCGTCGGGCGTCTCGAGCGCCAGCGGGACGGCCGTCACGCGGTCGCGCAGCAGCTCGAGGGCGTCCGGCAGCCGGCCGCCGTCGAGGGCGGACGCGGTGTCCAGGGGGCTGCTCACGGGCCGATCATGCCCTCAGAGCGCGCGGATACCCCGACCCTCGTGCCAGCGGGTCAGCCGGCCGGCTCGTCGTCGAGGCCGGACAGCTCGTCGAAGGCCAGCTCGGCCTCGACGCCCTCGGCGGCCAGCGCCTCCTTGACGACCCGGAACGCCACCCCGGCCGGGTAGCCCTTGCGAGCCAGCATCCCGGCCAGCCGCCGGACCCGCGCGTCGGTGGTGAGGCCGGTGGTGGTGCGCAGCCGCCGGTCGACCAGCGCCCGCGCCGTGGCCAGCTCGACCTCGGGGTCGAGCGTGGCGACGGCCTCGGCGACCGCGTCGTCGTCGACGCCCTTGCGGCGCAGCTCCTGGCTCAGGGCCCGGCGCGC
The DNA here is from genome assembly GCA_025966005.1 of Frankiales bacterium. Taxonomy (GTDB): domain Bacteria; phylum Actinomycetota; class Actinomycetes; order Mycobacteriales; family SCTD01; genus SCTD01. Next base: position 777 of record JAOPVV010000073.1, on the reverse strand, counting down.
GAGGCCCTTGCCCCGGTGGCGGCTGGTGACCCACATCTGCGCGAACAGGGCGTCGTCGATCATGCCGACCTCGGCGAAGCGGCTGAGCACCTGCTCGGCGACGTCGTCCTCGATGCCCTTGCGGCGCAGCACCGCACCCAGCTCGGCCCGGGTGCGGGGCGCGTGCTCCAGCTGGTTCAGGCAGATCTGGCGGGCCGCGTCGACCGGGTCGGCCGGCGGCGCGGGCGCCCGACGCTCGGTGTCGCCCCGGCTGCCGGCGCGACCGCCTGTGCGCCCGCCGTCCCGGCCCGACCCCGCCGGGAGGTCGGACCGGGACGGGAACGGGCGGGTGCCGAAGGCCACGGCCGCGACCTACAGGTCGACCGGCACCGGCGCGACCAGGTCGGCGTCGGCGTCGAGGACGGCCCCGACCCCCAGCTTCTCCTTGATGCGCTTCTCGATCTCGTCGGCCAGGTCGGGGTTGTCGCGCAGGAAGGAGCGGGCGTTCTCCTTGCCCTGGCCGAGCTGGTCGCCCTCGTAGGTGTACCAAGCACCGGACTTGCGGACGATGCCGTGCTCGACGCCCATGTCGACCAGCGAGCCCTCGCGGCTGATGCCGACGCCGTAGATGATGTCGAACTCGGCCTGCTTGAAGGGCGGCGCGACCTTGTTCTTGACGATCTTGGCGCGGGTGCGGTTGCCGACCGCGTCGGTGCCGTCCTTCAGCGTCTCGATGCGACGGACGTCGATGCGCACGGAGGCGTAGAACTTCAGCGCCTTGCCACCGGTCGTCGTCTC
>JAOPVV010000071.1 GCA_025966005.1 Frankiales bacterium | reverse complement strand
GTACAAGTTTACATTCGGCGGCAACTTCAACAATCTCTTCCCGCCGGCACCGAACGCCACGGTCAACGTGAGCGGTTCAGGGCCCGCCTACGTCACGCAGCCCGCGTAGCCCCGGCGGCGCCCTCCTGGGCTGCGGCGAGGCCCGACCGCTGAGGCGGCCGCCCTCGCCGCAGCCGTCCGGAGGTCGGCGGCGTCACATCCGGCCGAGGTCGCGGGACTGGTCGGGGCTACCCGCCAGCCCGCCCGGTCGGGCGGGTCCGTAACGCCGGGCGTGGACAGCGCCAAGCAGGGCGTCGTTGCGACGGGTTGCGCCGCGGCCTCCGCGCCGGGCGCCCGCCGGACGGCAAGGTCCCAGGCGGCCTCGGGCGGGCCGTGCAGCCAGGCGAAGACTCGGTGTTGAGCACGTCTGCAAGGAGGGCGATGTTCGGACGGCCCACATGTCAGTGAACACGCTCGGAAGGTCGAAAGGGGCCTTGTCGAAGGCCGGCGGGAGTGTCCGGTTCCGGCGCTCGCTTGGCATAGCTACGCGCGATTCGAGGCCTGCGGCTGCCCGGAGCTGTCGCTCGCGTCAGCTGGGCTCCCGGCGTCGGCTTGCGTCCTGCGCCGGGAGCGCAGCGCGGGCGCTTCCCAACCTCGTCTTGATGGCCGGGTTCACCAGCCACGGCATGTACTGGGGCGAGGACGGGTGGACGACGACAACGTCTTCAACCTGGTCGTGCAGCGTCTGTACGCCGAGGCTGAGGCTCCGGCCTGACCGCCTGCGCCGTCCGACCCTGCGGCTGGGCCCAGGCAGCGCGTCGAGAGCCCCGGCCGGCGACGTCACGTGCCGCGTCGGGAGTTGGCGGCGAGCGGTAGCCTCCGCGGACCGCCTGGCTCGAGCGGACAGAACGGCTTGGCCCTGATCGCACCCGCCCCGGTGCGCTCACCACCAGGACTCCACTTGCACCGGCGCCCAGAGCGGGCGGTGGCGCCCGTCTGGGCGCGGCCGTCCGGGTCGCCTGCCGTTCCCGGCCCTACCCAGTCTTGGCGGCTGTGCGAAGTGGTGGGTTCGTGCACGACCCGACCCTCGTCGGCCGGCTGCTGGTTAGCATCCTGACGATGATCGCAAGGTTCGAGGCAGACGTTGCCCGGGCCCGCACGCGCGGGGGATGGCTGTCGTCCGGGCCAAGGGCCGGCTGCGCGGTAAGAGGCCCAAGCTCAAGCCGCGACAGGAGGCCCACCTGGTCGGGCTGTACCGAGCTGGCGACCACAGGGTCACTGGGCTCGAGGAGTTGCTCGGCGTGACGCGCTCCACCGTCTACCGCGCCGTCGGGCGGGCGGGTGGCCGGGGCGGCCCGACCACTGAGGGACTGGACGCGGGCGGCGGCGCCGGCTCCACCCGGTGACCGCTGCCCGCGCGGATCCGGTACCGCCGGTTTCCCTGCAGCCACGGGCACGCGAAGTCCCTGCGCTGGCCTGGACGGTCGCGCACGCCTACGCGACATTTCCCAGGTGGGCGCGCAGCAGCAGCAGCGCCCGGCTGCCGGTGCGGCTGGTTGCCGCCTGCTGGCCGGTGCCCATGTGGCTGCTGGTCTGGCTGCCAGTCATCGCTGCGAACGCCGCATCGGGGACTGTGGCGGCTGAGTCCCCTGGAGTGGTGTAGCTCGGCGCGACCGGCATGCCGTGCTTACCGTCCGGCCAGCCGCTCGGCCGGCGCTGGTGATGGCGCCCCTCGGCGCCGCTGTGCTCGTCGCAGTGGGGGTGCTCAGTGGGTCGCTGCTGGTCGTCCCGGCGGCCCTCCTGCCGTGGTGGGCGACAACGGTGCTGCTGCTGCTGCCGTCGGTGGTGGACGGAGCCGGTGTCGCTCGGCGAGCCGCGCGGGCCGGCACCGGCAGCGCCGACCGGGCCCGCGCCAGGACACGGGCGGGACAGGCTGTCTCGCGCATCGAGTTGTACGCCGCCCATCCCGCAGGCGAAAGCCACGGCTCCCGGCTCGGGTGACGTCCCCGGATGTGGTGTAGCTCGGGCCCGCGATGTTGGTGTCGTTCACCGACGTTGAGGGGCCATCGCGTGAGGCTCTGTGAGAAGCCGCCAAGCACCTCACCGAGGAGATCTACGCGATGACCCTTGACCAGTCTGCCCTGCTCGAGTTGCTCGAGAGCCTGAAGCTCGCCGAGGTCGGTGACCGGGTCCGTCAGGCGACCGAGACGCTCTACCAAGCCCTGATCGACGCCGAGCTCACCGCCGTCATCGGTGCCGGTCCGCACGAGCGGACGGAACGCCGCACGGCCCAGCGGAACGGGTCCCGGCCGCGGACGCTGACGACGACCGCCGGTGATCTGGAGCTGCGGATCCCGAAGCTGCGGGCCGGGTCGTTCTTCCCGTCGCTGCTCGAGCGGCGACGGCGGATCGACCAGGCGCTGTTCGCGGTCGTGATGGAGGCGTACTTGCACGGCGTGAGCACCCGCAAGGTCGACGACCTGGTCAAGGCCCTGGGCGCCGACACCGGGATCTCGAAGTCGGAGGTCAGCCGGATCTGCGCCGACCTCGACGAGGAGGTCGCAGCCTTCCGCGACCGGCCGCTGGGCGACCTGGCGTTCCCCTACGTCTTCCTGGACGCCACCTACTGCAAGGCCAGGGTCAACCGGCGGGTCGTGTCGCAGGCCGTCGTGATCGCCACGGGTGTCGCCGCCGACGGGCGCCGGGAGGTGCTGGGCTTCGCGGTCGGTGACAGCGAAGACGGGGCGTTCTGGACCGCGTTCCTGCGCTCGCTCAAGGCCCGCGGGCTGACCGGCACGCAGCTGGTCATCAGCGACGCGCACGCCGGCCTGAAGGCCGCCATCGAAGCGGTGCTGCTGGACGCTTGCTGGCAGCGCTCATCTGCTGACATCAGCGCTAGACGGGAGGTTCCCGTCGGTCACCTCCGCCGCCGGGAGAGGACCTTGGCAGCGTGACCCTCGAGGTCCAGCGGCAGACCTGTCCCTCCCGGCGG
>JAOPVV010000056.1 GCA_025966005.1 Frankiales bacterium | reverse complement strand
TTCAGACGCGGGACACTAGGTCCACGGTCCCGGCAGCGGTCTCCGCTGCCGGCGCCGTGCCCTGAGGTGACCCGGCCGGCGGCGAGCGCCGTCAGGTGGGGAGCCCGGACCGACCGCCCTCGCGCGCCAGGTCACGACGAGCGGCCCACCGGCCGTGCTCACCGGGCGCCACGGCCTCGCGGCTGCCCGTGGTGAGACCGCCGTCGACGACGAGGGTGTGACCGCTGACGAAGCCGGCCTCGTCGCTGGCCAGCCACAGCGCGGCCTGCGCGATGTCGTCGGCCACGCCGATCCGGCCGCGCAGCGCAGTGCGGTCGGCGAAGGCCGCGTAGGTCTCCTCGAGGGCGTCCGGGTCGCCGACCAGGGCCGCGGCGTTCATCGGGGTCACCATCTTGCCGGGTGCGATCGCGTTGACCCGGATCGACCAGGCGCCCAGCTCGGCAGCCACGTTGCGGGTCAGCCCGATGACACCGGACTTCGCCGCGGCGTACACGTGCGGACCGAGGCCGCCCTGCACGCCGGCGACGCTGGTGGTGTTGACGATGGCCCCGCTGTGCTGGGGCTTCATGACGCGGGCGGCGTGCTTGCACCCGAGCAGCACGGAGCGCAGCAGCACCGACATCGTGAACTCGTACTCGGCCAGGTCGACCTCGTCGATGGCTCCGTGGGCGCCGATGATCCCGGCGTTGTTGACCATGACGTCGAGCCGGCCGAAGGCCGCGACCGCCCCGTCGACCAGCGCCGCGACCTCGTCCTCGGACGTCACGTCGCAGTGCTGGTAGACGGCCTCGCCGCCGATGGCGGCGGCCACGGCCGCCCCCCGCTCGTCCTGGATGTCGGCGAGCAGCACCTGCGCCCCCTCGGCCGCCATGAGCCGGGCCGTCGCCTCCCCGAGTCCGCTCGCCCCACCGGTGACGACCGCCGCCTTGCCCGCCATCCGGCCGGTCACCGGGCACCGCCGGCGCTCTGGTCGGCGCGCCGCACGACGTCGCGGTTCCCGGCCGCCCACATCCGGTGCAGCCGGCGGAAGGTGATGCGCCAGCCGTCCGGTGTCCGCACCAGCTCGTCGACGTAGCGGCCGCCGAGCAGGTACTCCTCGCCGCCCGGCTGCCCGGCGCGGACGTGCTGGCTGATCAGGTAGCACTGCGCGGTGGCCGTGTCCCCCTGGACCTGGACCTGGATGTTGCCCACGAGGTGCTGCGTGGCGTCCAGGTCCGCGATGGTCCTCCGGATCGCGGTCGCGATCTCCTCGACGCCGGTCGGCAACCCGACGGAGCCGTAGTCGGCCGAGGCGTCGGCCGTGAAGACGGTCTGGAGCAGGTCCCAGCGCCGCTGGTCCAGGGCGTCGCAGTAGCGCGCCAGCACCTCGGCGATGTCGAGCCGGTCGGTGAGCTCCTGCACTCGGTCTGTCACGCGCACTCCTCGGGATCAGGCGGCCCCGCGGCTCGCGGCGGGTGGTGGCCGACGGCCGGCTGCTCCCGGGGCCGGGCCGCGCCGCGACGACGCCTCCTCGGGGCACGAGGCGGTTCCGTCCGTCCGGACTGCGCGACACGTCGCCGGGAGCCGACCGGAAACGTACGCGCGGCCCTTCGGGCTGGTCAACGGCTCCGGGCCACGGCGGGACGTCGTGGGACCGGCTTGACGCAGCCGGACGCCAGCGGCCAGACTGGCCCGACTTACTGTTGTAGAAGTCGAGTAAGGACGGGTGGCACGTCCCCTCGAGCCCGCCACGAGAGGACGCACCTTGACCGGTCAGGCGCCGCCCTACGACAAGACCCTCTCGACCTTCGCGCCGCTCGCGGCGCTGCCGACGGAGGAGTCGGACCGGCACTACCGGGAGGTCCACGCCCCGTTCGCGCGCCGCTTCCTGCGCGAGATGGACCAGGTCGTCAGCTACCACACCGCCCGCGCCACGGCCGAGCTCGACCTCGGAGGCGGGTGGAGGCAGCGACCGCGGGCCTACCGCTACATCGCGATGCGGTTCCTGCCCGGCCGGTCCCTGGACCTGCCGGAGGAGCTCCACGAGCGGATCGTGCAGGACCACCGCAGCTGCCTGAGGGACCTGCGGTCCTTCCGGGTGCGCGAGCAGGTGCTGCTCGACCGGCTGAGCGGGCAGACCGGGCTGTCGAAGCACGTCGTCGAGCTCGAGCGGCGGCCGGCGACGACACCGGACGAGGGCGACAGGCACCTCGACCAGCAGATCGAGGTCCTGGCCGAGCAGGCGGAGGGCGCCTTCGGGCTCCGCCAGGTGCTCGTCGACCGCGTCCTGGGCGAGGCCGAGACCGAGCCGGTCGACGAGCCCGGGCAGCGCCCGCTGCGCCGGCTGCTGCCCTCCACCGCGGCCCAGGCCTTCGTCGAGGTCTACGCCGACCACGCCGACTGGGCTGAGCAGTGGCTGGCGCGGCCGGCGGTGCGGGCGGTCGTCCAGGACCCGTGGTGGGGCGTCGCCCGCTGCTACCGCGTGTCCGAGGAGTGCGGGCTGGACAAGCGATGACGGCGTCCTCCACGGCGATCACCACCGTCTACACCGAGCACGTCAGCGAGCTCGAGGTGGTCTCGCGCACCGACGTGGCGGACGGCGTCATCAGCCTGCTCCTCGCCGCCCCCGACGGCGGCGAGCTGCCGGCCTGGACCCCCGGGGCGCACGTCGACCTGCTGCTGACCCCGGAGCTGACCCGGCAGTACTCGCTGTGCGGCTCGCCGTCCGACCGCTCCTCCTGGCGGATCGGCGTGCTGCTCGACCCCGCCAGCCGCGGCGGGTCCAGGCACGTCCACGAGGCCCTGGCGCCCCGGAGCCGGCTGTCCGTGCGCGGGCCGCGCAACAACTTCCCCCTGGTCGGCGCGCCGACCTACGTCTTCGTGGCGGGGGGCATCGGAATCACGCCGCTGCTCCCGATGATCGCGGAGGCCGACGCCGCCGGCGCGCAGTGGACGCTGTCCTACGGCGGCCGCACCCGTGCGTCGATGGGCTTCCTCGACGAGCTCGCCGCGTACGGCGACCGCGTCGTCGTCTGGCCGGAGGACGAGCGGGGGATGCTCGACCTCGACGGGATCCTCGGTCGCCCGCAGCCGGACGCGCTGGTGTACACCTGCGGACCGGAGGGGCTGCTGCAGGCGGTGGAGGGGCGGTGCGCCGCCTGGCCCGCCGGGAGCCTGCACGTCGAGCGGTTCTCCGCCAAGCCGGTGGACTCCGCGGCGGTGTCCACGTCGTTCGAGGTCATCTGCCAGCGGTCCGGCATCACGGTCACCGTGCCCGAGGACCGGTCGATCCTCGAGGTCGTGCAGGACGCAGGGGTCCCGGCGCTGTCGTCCTGCCTCGAGGGCGTCTGCGGGACCTGCGAGACGGCGGTGGTCGAGGGCGAGCCGGACCACCGGGACTCGTTGCTCAGCGAGGACGAGAAGGCGGCTGGTGACTTCATGATGATCTGCGTGTCCCGTGCGAACGGCCCCCGTCTGGTGCTGGACCTGTGAGCGCGGCCCGCGACTACCCGCTCGACTGCTGGTACGTCGCGGCGTCGGCCGCGGACGTCGGGAGCGAGCTCACCAGCCGCAGGCTGCTGGGTCGGCAGGTCCTGCTCTACCGCGACGGCGCCGGCACCGTCGTCGCGCTCGAGGACCGCTGCGCGCACCGCGCGCTACCGCTGTCGATGGGCAGCCTGGTCGCGGACCGGGTCGTCTGCCGCTACCACGGCTTCGCCTACGACGCGACGGGTGCCTGCGTCGACGTGCCGTCGCAGGACAACGTGCCGTTCGGCGCGCGCGTCGCGAGCTACCCGGTGCGCGAGGCAGGGACGTACGTGTGGGTGTGGCTGGGCAACCCGCGGCGGTCGGCCGGGTCGGCCGTGCCGCGGATGCCGTGGCTGGAGGACCCGGCCTGGTCCTCGCTCGGCGGCGAGCTGACGGTGGCGAGCGGCTACCTGCTCCTGCACGAGAACGCCCTGGACCGGACGCACTTCGCGTTCGTCCACCCGGACACCGCGCACCGCGGCTACCTCGAGGCCGAGCCGCCGCTGAAGGTGGAGGTCTCGGAGACGTCGGTCTCGTACGCACGCGACTTCCCCGCCGGACCGCTGACCGCCTGGCAGAGCGCGGCGACCGGCCTGCCGCCGGACGTGCTGTGCGTCCAGCGGGAGTCGGGCGTGTTCGTCTCGCCGGCGCTGCACGTCGACCACATGGAGATCGTGGGCCCCGAGCGCAGCTACCGGACGGTCTTCGTACGGGCCTTCACACCGGTCGACGGGTCGACCACGCGGGTGCTCTGGCAGGTCGCGCGGGACTACGCCACCGACGACGCCCTCGCCTCGGAGAGCCTGCGGCGCGTCCACGAGCGCACGATGCTCGAGGACCAGCCGCTGCTCGAGGCGATCCAGGCGACCCTCGACCGTGACGGCGCCCCCCGTCCGGTCAACGCCGCCGCCGACATCGCCTCGGTCAAGGCCCACTCGATCGTGCGCCGGCTGCTGGAGGAGGAGTCACCGCAGCCGCAGTAACTTGACTCCGTCTCCGCATTGAGCGACGCTCGCGCGCAACGTCACGTCGCTCGACCTGCCGCTCCCGACGCGCTCCCAGGAGGTCCCGTGGTCTTCGTCCCGACCCGAGGAGACGCACCTCTCCGGCACGGTGAGGGCGTGCCGCTGCTGCCCGAGGGCGCGGAGCCCTCCGACCTCGACGTGTCGGTCTACCTGGACCCCGAGCGCTTCGAGCTCGAGCGCACGAAGGTCCTCAACCGCAGCTGGCAGATCATCTGCCGCTCGTCGGAGATCGAGGCGCCCGGCGACCACGTGGTGTGGGAGGGGCACGGCGAGACCATCGTCGTCACCCGCCGTCGCGACGGCGGTGTGGCCGGCTTCCACAACGTCTGCATGCACCGCGGCGCGCGCATCGTCAAGGAGTCCGGCAAGGGCGCTCGGCGCTTCGCGTGCCGCTGGCACAACTGGACCTACGACCACGAGGGCAACGTCATCGGCGTCCCGGACCGCGAGGACTTCTGCGCGGCGCAGGTCGACGGTCTGGCCTCGCCCCCGGTGGAGTGCGACGAGTGGGGCGGCTGGGTCTGGGCCGTCCTCGCCGGTCCCGGCGTCGCCCCGCCCCTCCTGGAGTTCCTGGGCGAGGACCTGGTGCAGGACCTCGGGGTCTACCGCATGCAGGACATGCTCCTCATCGACAAGCTGACCTGGGAGCTCGAGGTCAACTGGAAGGTCGTCATCGACGGCTTCAACGAGAACTACCACGCGCCCGCCCTGCACAAGGTGTCGGCGCAGGACGCCAAGGACGGCCGCGAGAGCACGTTCGCGTGGTTCGGGCCCCACGGGATGATGGTCGTGCCGTACAAGGGGGTGCTGCCCAAGCTGAAGGAGACCCGCGACCACCAGAGCCTGGCGATCTGCCACTACACGGTGTTCCCGACGTCGGTGTTCAACAACAACCCGAGCCACATCCAGCTCTTCCGGGCGGTACCGCTCGCGGTCGACCGCACCCGCTTCGAGACGTGGGAGCTGCAGTACGACCCGCAGGGCGACGTCGAGTACCTCGACGCGGTCACCAGGCACTGGGAGCGGCTGAAGGTCGTCGTCTCCGAGGACGTCGAGATCTACAACGAGGTCAGCGCGGCCCGCAGGTCGTCCGCCTACACCACTAACCGCTTCAACGACCACGAGTGCAAGATCACGCACTTCCACTCGGTCGTGCAGCAGATGCTCGACGCATGAGCGACGACGCGGAGGTGGTCATTTTCGGCTGGATGGACTTCACGCCGGAGGACCGCGAGCAGGCGTTGCGCCACTTCTCGCAGGTCGTCGCCGCGACGCGCCAGGAGCCCGGGTGCCTCGACTACTCGTTCGCGCCGGACCCGGACCTGCCAGGCCGCGTCCGCGTCTTCGAGCACTGGGACAGCGACGCGTCGCTGACCGCGCACCTGACCCTGCCGCACGTCGCTCGGCTGCGCGAGGCGATCGCCCCGCTCACCCGCACCGGCCGGTCGATGACCCACTCGACCGTCGCCGTCTCCCGGCCCATGGGATCGGCCCCCACCCCCGCCTGACCGGAGGACCGCATGACCGCCACCACCCCTCGCTACGCCTCGGGCGTCCGCTTCTCGAGCGACGTGGTGCGCAAGGACGCCTACGACGTCATGGCGCGCCTGGTCGACCACTACCGGGCGACCTCGACGGACATGGTGCCGGAGCAGTGGCGCGAACCGGTCGCCAACTACCAGGACCCGCAGCTGTGGGAGCGGGAGCTGCAGGCGGTGCACCGCACGGTCCCGCTGCCCCTGGCGCTGTCGTGCGAGCTCCCGGCCGCCGGCAGCTACAAGGCCGTCGACGCCGTCGGCATGCCGGTCATCATCACGCGCCAGCGCGACGGCTCGCTGCGCGCCGTCGTGAACGCCTGCCGGCACCGCGGAGGGGAGCTCGTGCCGGAGGGCACGGGCACCACCCGCCGCTTCACGTGCCCCTACCACGCCTGGTCGTACGACCTGGCCGGCTGCCTCACCGGTGTCTACGGCGAGGAGACGTTCGGCCCGGTGGACAAGGGCGCGATGGGCCTGCTGACGCTGCCGGTCGACGAACGGGCCGGGATCGTGTTCGTGTCGCTGGACCGCACGGCGGAGCTCGACCTCGACACCTGGCTCGGACCCGAGCTGCTCGAGTTGCTCGGCGCGCTCGACCTGGCGAGCTGCTACCACCACTCCACCCGCATCCTCGAGGGCCCGAACTGGAAGGTCGTCGTCGACGGCTACCTGGAGGGCTACCACTTCGCCTCGCTGCACCGCACGACCGTCTTCCGGACCAACCTGTCCAACATGGCCGCCTTCGACAGCTGGGGCCCGCACCAGCGCAACGCCTTCGCGCTGCGGGCCATCGCGGAGGCCGCCGAGGCACCGGAGGAGGAGCGGGACCCGACGACCTGCGTCGGAGCCATCTACTGGCTGTTCCCCGGGTTGGCGATCGCCGGCGGGTGGCGCGAGCAGGTCGCGGTGTCGTTCGTGCTCCCGGGCAGCACCTGGGACAGCTCTCGCACCGAGCAGCACATCCTGCTGCGGCACGAGCCGGCTGACGACCAGGAGCGCAAGGCCGCCGACCACACCCGCGACTGGTTCCACGACGTCGTGCTCGACGAGGACTACGGGGCGGGCTTCGCGATCCAGCGAGGTCTCGCCGCGATGGCCGAGCAGGAGTTCGTGTTCGGCCGCAACGAGCCGGGCGTGCAGCACTTCCACCGCGCCATCGCGGAGCAGCTCGGCTGAGCACGGGCACGGTGCCCGTCGACCCGTACGCCGTCGCGTTCCAGCAGGACCCCCACCCGGTCTACGCCGCGCTGCGGGCGTCCGCGCCGGTCGCCCAGGTCGCCGACCACGGGTTCTGGATGGTCACGACGATGGCCCTGGTCCGCGAGGTCCTGCGGGACCCGGAGACGTACTCCAACGCCGTGCACACGGGTCGCCGGACCGCTCCGCCGCCCGAGGTCGCCGACGAGGTGGCGGCGATCCGCGCCGAGGGCCTGCCCTACCTGCCGGCCCTCGGTCTCAACGACCCCCCGGCCCACACGCGGTACCGCAAGCTCGTCGCCCGGGCCTTCACGGCGCGGTCCCTGCGCTGGATGGAGCCGCAGGTCGTGGCAGCGGCGGGCGAGCTGGCCGCGGCACTGCCGCAGCACGGGACCGTCGACGCCGTCGCCTCGCTGGCGCGGCCGCTCCCGATCTGGACGATCTCGCGCATCCTCGGGCTGCCCGACTCCTGGCGCGACGACGTCGCGCGCTGGTCCGACGCGGCCACCGCCTCGCTCGGCGCCTCGGCGATGCCCCCCGAGCGGTGGCTGCAGGTCGCGCGGGACGACCTGGACTACCAGCAGCGGATCGTGGAGGAGCTCGGTCGCCGACGGGAGCAGCCGGCCGACGACCTGCTGAGCAGCCTGGTGGCGCCGCACCCGGAGGAGGGGGCGCTCACCGACGTCGAGCTGGTGTGGCTGGTGCGCGAGCTGGTCGTCGCCGGGAACGAGACGACGACCACGCTGGTGACCGACCTCGTGCTGCGGCTCAGTGAGCGGCCCGACGAGTGGGCGCGGCTGCGCGACGACCCGTCCCGGGTCGCGGCCGTGGTCGAGGAGGGCCTCCGGCTGGCGAGCCCGGCCCAGGGGATGTTCCGGGGGTCACCCGCCCGACCACGCTCGCCCGGGTCGACCTGCCCGAGGGCGCGGTCGTCTTCCTGGCCTTCGGCTCGGCGAACCGCGACGCGACGGTCTTCGCGGACCCGGACGAGTTCCGGCCCGGACGGCCGGACCAGCGCCAGCACCTGGCCTTCGGACAGGGCATCCACCCCTGCGTGGGCGACGTCCTGGCCCGGACGGAGGCCGCGTCTTTGCTGCTTCGTCCTGCGCGGCATCGCCCACCTGCCGGTCGCCGTGCACGGCCGGGCGTCCAGCCCGCCGGCACTTACTTGACTCGTCCTGCTGTTTCGATAAGGATCCGAGAGCAATGGCGCGGGTCACACCGGCCAGGGGCGAGCGACAGAGGAGGGCACCTGATGAGCGGAGGCGGTACCACGGACGTCGACGAGATCTCGAGCGGCGTCGCCGGCGACGCGCTCGCCACCCGGGTCCGGGCCCGGCCCCCCAAGCTCGAGGGTCGGGTCGCGGTCATCACGGCAAGCACGCGCAGCATCGGCCGTGGCATCGCGGAGGCGTTCCTCGACGAAGGGGCCTCGGTGGTCGTCAGCGGCCGCTCCGAGGACAAGGGCAAGGAGGCGCTCGCGGAGATGGGCGCGGGCGAGCGCGCCGACTTCCTGGTCTGCGACGCCCTCAAGCAGGACCAGGTCGAGGCCCTGGTCGACTTCACGTACGAGCGCTACGGCCGGCTCGACATCATCGTGAACAACGTCGGTGGGACCGACGGCTGGGCGCTGGTGGGCGACCTCTCCGACGAGGCCTGGCAGAAGGCCCTCGACTGGAACCTGAACAGCTACTTCTGGGGGACGCGCCGCGCGCTGCGCTACATGACCGAGGGCGGCTGGGGCCGCGTCATCAACATCTCCTCGGTCGAGGGCAAGATGGCCAACAAGCCGGCCGTCAGCCACTACATCACCAACAAGCACGCGATCAACGGCCTCACGAAGGCCGTCGCCTTCGAGTACGCGCAGCAGGGCATCACCTGCAACGCCATCTGCCCCGGCGCGGTCGAGACCGACCTCATGAAGGCCGCGGGCCCCGCGGCCGCCAAGGCCATGGGGAGCACCTACGAGGCGTTCCTGCAGGGCTACGCCGACGAGTCGATGATCAAGCGCCTCAACACGGTCGAGGAGGTCGCCGCCGCGGCGGTCTGGCTCGCCAGCGAGCACGGCGGTGGTGTGACCGGGGCGCTCATCAACGTCGACGGCGGCACGTCGCCCTGGTGAGCCCCCTCCTTCCCGGATCCCGCCTGCACGGCACGAGAGGAACGACCTGTGGACCGATGGATCACCGACTCGCAGCGCTGGGACCGGCTGCCGTACTACACCCGCGCGAACGCCGGTGAGGTGCTGCCCGACCCGTGCAGCCCGCTCGGCTGGTCGCTGGTCTTCGAGCAGGGGCTGCTCAAGGGGTGGCTGCGCGGCTTCGTCGAGTTCGGCGTCTACGCCGAGGGGGAGCTGCCCGACGACCCGCCGCCGGTCGCGGGGCTCTTCGGCGGCTACTTCTACCTGAACCTGTCGCACATGCGCCTCATGGGCCTGCGGATGGGCATGACTGTGGAGCAGTTCGACGCCGCGCTGCTCGGGTCGCACCCCGACGCCCCGCCGTACGAGCCGCACCCGGACGACCTGGACCCGGCGTGCAGCGAGCGGTCGGCCGCCACCATCGGCGACGTCCTGCAGCGCACGGAGTTCCAGGAGATCGACGAGGACGCCCTGCGGGTCCGGGCGCTCCGTCGCGACCGGCCCGACCTGTCGGCGCTGACCGAGGCCCAGCTGGTGGCGCACGCACGCTCGTTCCTCGGGGAGCTGGACAACGCCTTCGCACGCCACGACTACTCCTCCCTCGCCTCCACGGTCGGGCAGGCGATGGTGGCGCAGCTGTGCGCCGACGCCGGTCGCCCCGAGCTACTCCTCGACCTCATCTCCGGCCTCGGTGACGTGGAGTCGGCCTCGCCGTCGTCCGGGCTGTGGGACCTGTCGCGCACCGTCAACGGGTCGGAGGAGCTGAGCGCGCTGTTCGACCAGGGCGCCGCGGCGGTGGCCGCAGCCCTGCCCGGCGCGGAGGGCGGCGACCTGGCGCACTTGCGCTGGGCCTTCGACGGCTTCCTGTCCGAGTACGGCATGCGCGGCCCGAACGAGTGGGACGTCCGCGCCCGGTCGTGGGACGCCGACCCGGTCCAGGCGCTGGCCCACGTGGACACGCTGCGGCACAGCGCCGACGACGGCTCGCCCACGTCGCGTGCCGAGCGCCTGACGGCGCGGCGCAGGGCCGCCGCCGAGGAGCTGCAGCAGGCGATCGGCGGGGACGAGGCGAAGCTCGCGACCCTCGAGCTGGGCCTGCGCTCGGCGAAGGACACCATCCCGCTGCGCGAGCAGACCAAGGCCAACGCCGTCGTCGTCGTCAACGAGGTGCGGCTGGCGCTGCGCGAGCTGGGCCGCCGGGGTGTCGAGGCGGGCCGGCTCAGCGAGCCCGAGGACGTCATGATGCTGCTGGCCGACGAGCTCGACCGGTACGTCGCCGACCCGGCCGCCTTCACCGACGTCATCGTCGAGCGGCTCGCCGGCTACCGGTCGCTGTTCGAGGTCGAGCCGCCGTTCATCATCGCCGCGGACCTCCCCCCGCTGACGCAGTGGAAGCGGCGCGCGCGCGACCGCGAGGCCGCGGCGGCCGAGGGGACGGTCCTCACGGGTGTCGGTGGCAGCGCCGGCAGCTACACGGGCCCGGCGCGCGTCATCAAGGACCTCGCGGACGCCGTCGCCCTCGAGCCCGGGGACGTCCTGGTCGCACCGCTCACCGACGCGGCGTGGACCCCGCTGTTCCTCGTCGCGGGTGCTGTCGTCGTCGACATGGGCGCGCTCAACAGCCATGCGGTGGTCGTCTCCCGGGAGGTGGGCCTGCCCTGCGTCCTGTCCGTCACCGGCGCCACGGCCGTCCTCACCGACGGCATGCTCCTGACGGTGGACGGCACCGCGGGCACGGTCACCGTCGCGGCGGTCCCGGCCCTGACGGGGTGACGGACCCGCAGGACCGGGCGCAGGTCCTCGACCTGCTGGCCCGCTTCGCCCACGGCATCGACGGCCGGGACTGGGCCCTCTACCGCTCGGTGTTCGCCGACGACGTCGACGTCGACTACCCCTCCTACCGGCCGGGGTCGGTCGGCCGCACGACGGCCGACGCGTGGGTGGAGCGGGGCCGCAGGCTCTTCCCCGGCCTGGACGCGACCCAGCACCTGCTGGCCAACGCCTGGCTGCAGCGGGACGCGGGCGAGGTGGTCGTGCGCACGAGCATGCGGGCCGACCACTTCCTCGACGGCGCGCGCTACACGCTCGGGGGCAGCTACGAGCACCGGGTGCGCCGGGGTGACGACGGCGAGCGGGTGATCGCCGGCGTGACCCTCACGGTCACGTGGCGGGAGGGGGACGAGGGGATGCTGGCCGTGGCGGCGGCGCGCGTCGCCTCGGCATGAGCCGGTGGGCGCGGGCCCGGCTCAGCCGGCCGGCAGGACGCCGCCGTCGACGCCCACCACCTGCCCGTTGACGTACGACGCCGAGCTGCCGGCGAGGAACCGGACGACCGCGGCGACCTCGTCCGGGGAGGCCGGCCGGCCCGCGGCGATGCCGGTCAGCAGGGCCGCGTGGCGGTCGGGCGGCATGCGGCCGGCGATGAGCTCGGTGTCGGCGGTGTACCCCGGGGCGACGACGTTCGCGGTGACCCCGTCGGGGCCCAGCCGGGCGGCCAGCGACAGCACCCAGCCGTGGAGGGCGGCCTTGGCGGCGACGTAGGCGGGTGTCGACCCGCCGCTGGTCGCCGCCCTCGAGCCGACGAGCACCACCCTGCCGCCCGGTCGCGCCAGCAGCGGCTCGAGAGCCGTCGTGAGCAGCACTGCCGACAGCACGTTGGCGCGGTAGGCGTCGAGCCAGGACGCCGCCACCTCGTCCAGCGGCGCCCCGCGGTCCACGCGCGACGCCGGGGCCCCGGCGTTGGCGACGACGACGTCCACGGCCCGGTGGCGCGCCGCGAGCGCGTCCGCGCACTGCCGGACGTCCGCAGGATCAGCGGCGTCACAGCGCACCGGCGTGACGCTCGGACCGTCGGCGTCCTCCCGGAGCTGCTGGGCGGCTCGCTCCAGCACGTCGGTCCGCCGCCCGAGCAGCACCACGTCGAGCCCGTCCTCCAGCAGGCCGGCGGCGACCGCGAGCCCGATCCCGGTGCCGCCCCCGGAGACGACTGCGAGGCGACCCGGGCGCTGCGGTCCGTCCATCCGGTAACTGTAAATCAGCTAGAGTTACAGTGGCCAGACGTCAGACGCCGACGATGCGCGCCGCGAGCAGCGACGTCTCGTCGAGGAACTTCCGGCGCCCCAGGCCGACCACGGACTCGTCCTCGGTGAGCCAGGACGCCGCCGCCGTCTCGATCAGCGAGAGCAGTCCGGCGGCGATGACGGAGGCCTCCGCGATCGAGACGCCGGGCCGGGCCGCCTTGGCCCCGCGGGTCAGGATCGTCATCAGCTCGCCGCGCAGCTCGCGCCGCAGCTGCTCGACGACCAGGCTCACCCCGGCGGAGGTGACGAACCAGACCGTGGCGTCGTCGCGGCGGGCGTCGAGCCAGGCGATGAGGCGCACGGGGAGCTCGCCGGTCGACGCGCGGTCGTCGGCGAGCTCCTGCTGCAGCCGCCGCGTCTCGGTGACCAGGCCGTCACCGAAGCCGCGCAGGCCCTCCAGCAGGATGTCGTCCTTGGAGGCGAAGTGGTAATAGACCGCTGCGGACGTCATCCCTGCGGCCTGCGCGATCTCGGCTACCGTCACGGCATCGGAGGACGGCGACGCGAACAGCCTCATCGCGGACTCGACGACCGCACCGCGCCGAGAGGGCCGGTGCGCCGGTCGTTTCCTGGGCGTCGTCACAGGAAGAGAGTAGTCGCCGCGGGGCTTGCAGTGACCGGGGCTCGACGACGGGGCGAGGGGAACGCATGCTCGATCGGACGGATCTGACGGAGGTGCCGGCCAAGCTGCCGGCCCACCGCCCCTCGCGGCGCAACGAGATCATCGACGCCGCCATCAAGGTCCTGTCGCGCAACGGGTACGCCGAGACGAGCATCCAGGACGTCGCGGACGAGGCAGGGGTCGTCCCCACCGCCGTCTACTACCACTTCGCCGGCAAGGACGAGCTGTTCAACGTCGCCCTGCAGACGGTCATCGCCGAGGTGGACGAGGTCGTCGAGAGGGCCCGACCCGAGGGCGAGCAGGCGGGTGCGCTCGGCCGCATCATCGAGGCCGTGTGGGAGTGGATCGAGCTGCGTCCCGACCACGCGCGCATCCTCTACAGCCACCTGCCGGGGACGACCGAGCAGGCGCGGCTGCTGAGGCGCGAGTTCGAGGAGCAGCACATCGAGCGGGCGTTCGTCTACGCCCGCCAGGCACCGGCGGGCGAGCGTCGTCACCGCACTGCCGCCGCGGCGCACGCGGCCGCCCGGCTGTCGGTGCGCACCCTGATCAGCCTGCTCATCGCGATCCACCCGATGCGGCTCGAGGGCGGGCCGCTCAGCCGCCGCTCGCCCAAGGCGCTTCGCGCCGCCCTCGAGGACGTCTCGCAGCGGATCGTCGCGCTGGACTGACACGAGAGCCGTCCGTGCGTCCGGCCTAGTACGCCGCGGTGCCACCGTCGATCGACAGCAGCGCCCCGGTGATGCCCGCGCCCACGTCCGAGGCGAGGAGCACCGCCATGGCGGCGACCTCCTCGACGGTGTTCGGCCGCTTGATGGCCGACTCCTGCGCGAACAGGTCGACCATCTCCTCGAAGGACAGGCCCATCGACGCGGCCGTGCGAGGCCCGTTCTCGCGCACGATGTCGGTGATGACCAGGCCCGGGCACAGCGCGTTGACGGTGATGCCCTCCGTGCCGACCTCCTTGGCCGCGCACTTGGTGAAGCCGTTGATGGCGTGCTTGGCGGTGACGTAGCCGGACAGGACGGCCTTGCCGTGCTTGCCCTCGACGGAGGACATGTTGATCACGCGCCCGGACTTCTGCGGCAGCATGTGCTTCAGAGCCCGTCGGGTGCCGTAGAACGTCGAGTAGACGTTCCACTTCATGTTGGTGTCCCACTCCTCGTCGGTCATGGAGACGACGGGCTGCGCGTCGCCGGTGCCACCTGCGTTGTTCACCATGATGTCGATGCGGCCGAAGTGCTCGACCGCGTAGTCGACGAGGCTCTCGATGTCGGCCTGCACCATCACGTCGCCCTGGCGGAACACCGCCCGGTCGGCGGCACCGAGCTCGGCGATCACCTTCTCGCCCTTCTCGGCGTTCCGCCCGTTGAGGACCACCTTGGCGCCTTCCGCGAGGAAGGCCTGCGCGATGCCGCGGCCGAGTCCCGCCGTGCCGCCGGTGATGACGGCCACCTTGTCCTGAAGCTGCATCTGTCCTCCTGGGTGCTCGCCGAAGAGCGCAGTTACTTGGGTTGGACTACAGTGAACCATGTCACAGGCGAGTGGGCGAGAGCCCGGCCGCGAGGTCGCCCTTGCGCCTCGCCGAGCGAGAGTTACTCTGCAGACACTTCAGTTACCAGGGGGACGCATGTCGACAGGCGTGAACCGGTCAGGGGCCCTCGGGCCGGCGGCGAGCGGGGCTGCGAGGTGAGCGCCCGGGTGGCCCGGACGGCCACCACCCGCGTTGTGACCCTCGCGCGGCGGCCCGGGGGCCAGCCGCAGCCCGACGACTTCTCGATCGACGAGGTCCTCGTCCCCGAGCTGGCGGACGGGCAGCTGCTCGTCCGCAACGCCTTCATGAGCGTCGACCCCTCGATGCGGGGCCGGCTCGAGGAGACCGAGAAGCACTACACGACCAACTTCCAGGTGGGCCAGCCGCTGGACGGCTCCGCCGTGGGACGCGTCGTGCAGAGCGCGGACCCGGCGTTCCCGGTCGGCGTGTGCGTGCGGCACCGCCTCGGCTGGCGCGAGCTCGCCGTGGTCGACGCGGCCGCGGTCAGCCTGGTGGACGAGGCCCGGGCACCGCTCTCGCAGTGGCTCGGTGTGCTCGGTCAGACCGGCTTCACGGCGTACGTCGGGCTCGTGCGCACCGCCGAGCTCCGGCCGGGTGACGCCGTGTTCGTCTCGGCGGCCGCCGGCGCGGTCGGCAGCGCCGCCGCGCAGTTCGCCCGGCTGCTCGGCGCCTCCCTGGTCGTCGGCAGCGCCGGCGGGGGGGCCAAGGCGTCACTGCTCCTCGACGAGCTCGGCCTGGACGGCGCGGTCGACTACCGCTCCGAGCCGGTCCGGGAGGGCCTGGCCCGGGTGGCTCCCGACGGCATCGACGTGTACTTCGACAACGTCGGAGGTGACCACCTGGTCGCGGCCCTCGACGCGCTGCGCCCCGAGGGCCGGGTCGCGCTCTGCGGCATGATCTCGCAGTTCGACGCCACCGGTCCGCGGCCGAGCATCGACCACCTCATCCTGGCCGTGCTCAAGCGGCTGACCCTGCGGGGGTTCATCGTGCGCGACCACGAGGACCTGCGGCCCGAGTTCGAGGCCCGCACCGGCGCCTGGCTGCGCAGTGGCGAGCTGGTCTCGAAGCAAACCGTCGTCGACGGCATCGAGGGTGCGGTCGACGGCTTCCTCGGCATGCTGACCGGCAGCAACGTCGGGAAGATGCTGGTGCGGCTGGACCCGACCGTCGCCGAGTGAGCGGGGCGTCGTCCTCCGCGCCGGCCCCGGGCCACGGTCGACGTCCCGCACCCCGACCCTCATACTCTGCGTCAACTACAGAAACTCAACCCGGCCCTCGCGGCCGACGGAGAGGACAGGCATGGACCTCCAGCTGCAGGGCAAGCGGGCGCTCGTCACCGGCGCGAGCCGGGGCATCGGCCGCGCCATCGCCGAGGCGCTCGCCGACGAGGGGTGCGCGCTCGCCCTGTGCGCGCGGGGGGAGGAGACGCTCGAGAAGGTGGCGGCCGAGCTGCGCGAGCGCGGTGCACAGGTCTTCGCCCAGGCGGTCGACGTGACCGACCACGAGGCGCTCGTGGCGTTCGTCGACCGCAGCGCCCAGGAGCTCGGCGGGCTCGACATCGTCGTGTCGAACGTGTCGGCCGGGGCCGACAAGTCGCCGGAGCAGTGGCAGAAGAGCCTGGACGGCGACCTCATCCCGCTGGTGCGGCTGATCGAGAGCTCGGTGCCCCACCTGGAGCAGCAGGGCGGCGGCTCCATCGTCTCGATCGGGACGACCAACGCGTTCGACACCGTCCGCCCGTCGTCGCCGAACGCCTACTCGGCCCTCAAGGCCGCGGTCATCCACCACGCGTCGGCGCAGGCGCACGCGCTGGCCAGGAAGGGCATCCGGGTCAACACCGTGTCACCCGGCCCGATCGAGTTCCCCGGCGGCGACTGGGAGAAGATCCGCGAGGGCCGGCGCGAGGTCTACGACGAGGTCCTCGCGAAGATCCCGGTGGGTCGCTACGGGCGCGCGGAGGACGTCGCCGCCGCCGTCGCCTACCTCGCCAGCCCGCGCGCCGGCTTCACGAACGGGGTCAACCTCGTCGTGGACGGCGGCATCGTCACGCGCGTCCAGTTCTGACGTCGTGGCCGGTCCTGCCGGGCGCCTCGACGTCGTCCTCGTCTGCGGCGGGCAGTGGCACGACTTCGACTACGCCCGGCTGCGGCTGCTGAGCCTGCTCGGCGACGAGCCGAGGGTGCGCACCCGGGTCTTCGAGGACTACGCGACCGGGGACGCGCTCGACCGCGCCGACCTGCTGGTGACGTA
The DNA here is from genome assembly GCA_025966005.1 of Frankiales bacterium. GTDB lineage: Bacteria > Actinomycetota > Actinomycetes > Mycobacteriales > SCTD01 > SCTD01. The sequence goes on along the minus strand of JAOPVV010000056.1, from coordinate 22,779 downwards.
CACGTGCAACACGCGTCCGGACGCCGAGCAGCAGCGGCGCCTGGTCGAGTTCGTCGAGCGCGGCGGCCGCTGGCTGGCGCTGCACGGGACGAACTCGGCCATCGACGCGCCGCCGCAGGACGGGCCCCGCCAGTTCCGGACCCCCCGCGACCTCGGGCCGGTCGCCGCGGTGCTCGGCAGCCAGTTCCTCGGGCACCCGCCGATCGCGCCGTACGTCGTCGAGGTCGCGCAGCCCGACCACCCGATGGTGGTCGGCGTCGCGCCGTTCGAGGTCACGGACGAGCTGTACGTCAGCGAGCTGCACCCTCCGCTCGACGTCGTCCTGCAGACCACCTACAGCGGCCCGTCCCGGGGGTTCGTGGAGGGGGACACCACCGACGACGAGCCGCGACCGGTGCTGTACCTCAAGCGCACCGGTGCGGGCGAGGTCTGCTACTTCACGCTCGGGCACTGCCGGGGGCGCTACGACGTCCAGGACCTCGGGGTGGAGGACCTCGGCCACGAGGACCGCGGCAGCTGGGTGATCCCCGAGTTCGTCACCGTGCTGGAGCGGTGCCTGGCCTGGGGGCTCCACGGCGACCCGGCGGCTGCCCTCGACGCCGTCGCCACGTCCTGACGCGCGACCGCCCTCAGTCCCTCGACGCGAACAGGTGCGCGGTCTCGTTGACCGACACCACCACCGTGCGCCCGCCCGGTACCCGCCGCAGCCGGGACACCGACGTGTAGCCCGGGTTGCACCAGAACAGCGCCGGCACCTCGAGGACGCCACCGATCGCGGCGTTGAGCATGCCGCCGTGGCAGACGGCCGCGACCCTGGTGACGGGCCACCGGTCGAAGACCTCGTCGAGGGCGCGGGCGACCCGGGCCCGGAACGCGTCGCGGTCGAGGTTCGGGACGAAGTCGTCGTACCGGCCCTCGGCCATCGCGATGGCCCGCGGGTCCATGGGACCCATCTCCTCCACCGCCACGTACGCCGCCGGCGGGAGGTCGGTGTCCCACTCGCGCAGGTCGTCGACGGTGGCGTCGATCCCGCGGCCCATCTGCTCCGCGATGATCTGCCCTGTCTCCACCGCCCGCCGCATCGGGCTGGTGACGAGCGCGTCGACCTCCTCGCCCTTGAGCCAGGTGCCGAGGCGGCGGGCCTGCTCGACCCCCACCTCCGACAGGCCCGGGGTCTGGACGCCGGAGACGGGCAGGGCGTGGCGGATGAGCAGGAGCTCGGTCATGGGGCCTTCCGGGTGAGGGTCGTCGCGGTCAGCCCGCGATGGTGCGGTCGCCGTCCCAGTAGTGGCGGCGCAGCGCGCGCTTGTCGAGCTTGCCCATGGCGTTGCGCGGCAGCGCGTCCACCAGCTCGTAGGTCTTCGGGCACTTGTAGGCGGCCAGGCGCTCCCGGCAGTACACCGTGAGCTCCTCGAGGTCCAGGTCCCCGGAGGCGACGACGAGGGCGCGCAGCGCCTCGCCGAGGTCTCGGTCGGGCACGCCGATCACGGCGACCTCCGCGACGGACGGGTGCTCCACGAGCACCTTCTCGCTCTCCGCCGGGTAGAGGTTGACGCCACCGGACAGGACCATGTCCGAGATCCGGTCGGTGATGTAGAGGAAGCCGTCCGGCGTGACGTAGCCGACGTCACCCAGGGTCGCGACACCGGGCGCGATGTAGGCGCTGCGGGTCTTCTCCTCGTCGCGGTGGAAGCTCACCTCGCGGCCGGGGGGCGTGCGGAACCCGAGGACGCCGACCTCCCCGGGCGCCAGCTCGACGCCGGCCTCGTCGAGCACGACGGCCTCGAACGGCGGCACGACCCGTCCGACCGAGCCCGGGTGCACCAGCCACTCCTCGCTCGTGATGCGGCAGACGGTGCCGATCTCGCTGCCGCCGTAGCTCTCCACGAGCACCGGGCCGAACCAGTCGATCATGGCGCGCTTGACGTCGGCGGGACAGGCCGAGCCGGTGTGCGCGACGTTGACCAGGCTCGACACCTCGTAGCGGGCGCGGATCTCGTCCGGGAGGGCGAGCAGCCGGGAGAAGTGGGTCGGGACCATGACGCTGGACGTCACGCGGTGCTGCTGGACGAGGGCGAGCACGCGGTCGGCGTCGAACCTGCCCAGCACGACGACCGGCTCGCCCGACAGCAGGTGGCGCACGGACGTGAGCGGCCCGTTGTGCTGCAGGGGTCCGACCACCAGGTGGGGGCCCGGGGGGAACCCGGAGCGACCGGCCAGCACCTCGACGTAGTCGCGCGCCGAGGTCACGGTCGACGGCGCCCAGCGGACCGGCGTGCCGCGGGCCTTGCCGGTGGTGCCGGACGTGTAGACGAGCAGCGGGCAGGCGGGACGGTCCAGCTCGGCCGGCAGCGTGCGGTCGCCGGCGACCCAGGCGTCCCAGGCGACCGCACCGTCGGGCAGGTCGAGCGTGCCGTGCACGACGACGGTGCCGACACCGGCCTGCTTCGCCGCCTCGGTCGCAGCGGTCAGGGCGGCCGGCCCGGTGATGACGGCGACGACGCCGGCGTCGAGGAGCTGGTCGGCCATCTCGTGGGCCGTCAGCTGCCGGGACACGGCCACGGTCCCGACGCCGGCGAGGATGCCGGCCGCGTGCGCGAGGACGGTCGGGCCACGGTTCTCGCCGAGGACCGCGATCCGGTCCTGAGGGCCGACGGCCACCGCGAGCATGGCCCCGGCCAGCGCGTCGACCTGCCGGGCCACCTCGGACCAGGTGAGCGACGACGTGTCGTCGACCAGCGCGGTGCCGTCGCCGCTCTGCTCGGCCCGGGCGCCGATGCCTGCAAGACGGTGCACGAGCGCTCCTCGGGGCCGGTGAGATGGGTTATGGTCCCCTGAGACTGTAGACACCGTCAAGAAACTTGATCGAGCGCTCCGGGAGTCGCCGTGCAGAAGCCGTTCCGGTTCGCCGTCCAGGCCTACCGTCCCGAGTCCGGCAAGGCGTGGCGCGACCTGGCCCGGCAGGTCGAGGGCCTGGGCTTCTCCGCCCTCCACACCTGCGACCACTACCTGGGCCCCGGTCCGGTGTCGGACGCCACGAAGCACCGTCCGGTCACCCTCGCGCCCGTGCCCGCCATGGCGGTCGCCGCCGAGGTCACGTCGACCCTGCGCATCGGCTGCCGGATGTTCTGCGTGGGGTACCACCACGCGTACGTGCTGGCGAAGGAGATCGCCACCCTGGCCGAGCTCTCGGGTGGCCGCACCGAGGTCGGGCTCGGCGCCGGCTGGCTGGAGGCGGAGTACGAGGCGATGGGCATCGCGTTCCCCTCCGCCGGACAGCGGGTGACCCACCTCGCCGAGTTCCTCGAGATGGTCAAGGACTTCCTGGCCGGTCGGCCCGCAGCCACCGACGGCACCTACGTGCGGGTGCGGGACATGGCCCCGCTGCCCCTGCTCGACGCCCCGCCTCCGATCATGGTGGGCGGCGGCGCGCCCCGGGTGCTGCGGCTGGCAGGCGCGCAGGCTGACATCGTCAGCATCAACTTCAACAACCGCTCCGGCGTCATCGGCGCGGACAGCGTGGCCACCTCGGGTCACGACGAGACGGTCCAGAAGCTCGGGTGGGTCCGCGAGGGGGCCGGTGACCGGTACGACGACGTGGAGCTGGAGTTCGCCGCGTACTTCCTGGCGCTGGAGGGCGGGACCACGACCGAGCAGCAGCTGGTGGACAGCACCGGCATGGCCGGCGAGGAGCTGCGCACGTTCCCGCACGCGCTCGTCGGCTCCGTCGGCGCGGTCTGCGAGGAGCTGGAGCGCCGGCGCGAGGTGTACGGGTTCAGCTACGTGACGATCGGCGACCGCGAGGTCGAGGCCTTCGCCCCGGTGGTCGCGCGGCTCAGCGGCCGCTGAGCCGCGTCGTTCTGGCCCGCGCCCAGGTGCGGGCCGGCTCCGAGGCCACCCAGTCGACGGCGTTGCCGACGAGCCGGCGGTAGCCGGGGACGGTGAAGGTCGCCGCGCTGTCGCCGGGCTGCACGTAGACGACCGGGCTCGGCCCGGACGAGGTGGCCCAGGCGACCAGGTCGCTGGCGGGCGGGTGCCCGGTGCAGTCCGGCGCGGCGTCCTCGCCGTGCAGCACGTGCTCGTACGTCGACACGAAGCGCGAGGGGTCGACGTCCGCGTCGTGGCGCAGCAGCGGCACCACCTGGTCCTCGAACACCGGGCAGCAGTACAGCTCGTCGGTGAGCGCCAGCTCACCCACCCCCGCGCACACCGGGTGCTCCGGGCTGACGGGTCGCGCCGTGTAGGACGTGATCCGGGTACCGGACGAGGGCCAGGGGTCGCCGTGCAGGGGTCCGGGGGCGTAGAGGAACCGGCCGCCCAGGGCGTCGGCCCAGCCGTCCCACCCGGGCCAGCCGGCGAGGGCGTGGTGCGTCGCGACCAGCCCGACGCCCTGGTCGAGCAGTCCGGTGATCGCCGCGGCGACCTCGGCGGAGGGTCCGCGCGGTGCCGGCGGCTCGCCGCGCCGCAGGTGCAGTCCCGGGAGGTCGTGGCACAGCAGCACGTCCCAGGGGGTGCCGGGCTGCAGCCAGCCGAGCGCCGTCGGCTGCACCGCGTGCGCCCACCGCCAGCCGCGCTCGGCCGCCAGCGCCCCCACCATGGCGAGGAGCGCGTCGTGATCGACGCGGTGGCCGCCGGTCAGCAGCAGCACCCGTGGCGCCGTCACCGGATCGGAGGAGGGGGGCACCGGAACTCCGTCCGTCGGCCTCCGGAAAGGGTTCCGGAGAGGGCTGTCGCAGGCTGTCGGGTTACTGTAGCCTCCCACCACAAAGGACCGTGACCCGGCACACGCCGCCGGGCTGCACCGGCAGTCTCCCCGCCCGACGGGCGGCGGACAGGCAGAACAGGCGGGCACATGGCGAAGGCTGGCGGAACTCCCACGCTCGAGGCGGCGACGGTCGAGGGGCTCGGCGCCGACGAGCTGCTCGACCTGCACCGGCGCATGGTGCGCATCCGGGTCTTCGAGACGGAGGCGGGCACCCTCATGGAGGCCGGCGAGCTGCCCGGCTTCCTGCACCTGTACGTCGGGCAGGAGGCCGTCGCCGCGGGGGCGATGGCGACCCTGACCGACGCCGACCAGATCACCTCGACGCACCGCGGGCACGGGCACGCGGTCGCCAAGGGCGCGCAGTTCCGGCCCATGTTCGCCGAGCTGTTCGGCCGGCTCGACGGCTACTGCCGGGGTCGCGGCGGCAGCATGCACATCAACGACCTGTCGATCGGGATGCTCGGCGCGAACGGCATCGTCGGTGCCGGGCTCCCGATCGCGGTGGGCGCCGCGTTCGCGAGCTGGTACCGCGGCGACGGCAGCATCGCGATGACCTTCTTCGGTGACGGCGCGAGCAACATCGGCACCTTCCACGAGGCCGCGAACATGGCGGCCGTGCTCAAGCTGCCCGTCGTGTTCGTCTGCGAGAACAACGGCTACGCCGAGTTCACCCCCCAGGCGCGCCACATGCTGCTCGAGGACGTCGCCGACCGCGCGGCGTCCTACGGCATGCCGAGCGAGGTGTGCGACGGCATGGACGCCGTCGCCGTCAAGCTCGCCGTCGCCCGCTCCGTCGAGCGGGCTCGCGCCGGGGACGGCCCGAGCATGGTGGAGGCCAAGACCTACCGCTACTACGACCACCAGGGCGTCAAGGGCCTGCGCATCCCCTACCGGACGCAGGAGGAGATCGACGCCTGGAAGAAGCGCGACGCGATCGAGCTGCTGGAGGCGCGCGCCGTCGCCGACGGAGTGCTCGGCAAGGACGTCTTCGAGAAGGTCTGGGCGCAGACCCGCGCCGACGCCGAGGACGCCATCGCCTTCGCCAAGGCCAGCCCCGAGCCGGACCCGGCCGACGTGCTGCTCAACGTCTACACCACGGAGGCCTGACCCATGACGGCGACGCTGGAGAAGGGCGCGACGCCGGCCAGGACCGGCCGGCAGCTGACCTACGTGAAGGCCTACAACGAGGCCCTGCACCAGGTCATGCGCGAGGACGAGGACGTGTTCGTCATCGGCGAGGACGTCGCCGGCTACGGCGGTGTGTTCCACATGTACGACGGTCTGCTCACCGAGTTCGGCCCGCGCCGCATGATCGACACCCCGATCTCCGAGGCCGCCATCGTCGGACTCGGCGTGGGTGCCGCCTCGCGCGGCCTGCGTCCGGTCGTCGACATCATGTTCATGGACTTCCTCGCCGTCTGCCTCGACCAGGTGGTCAATCAGGCGGCCAAGATGAAGTTCATGTTCGGCGGCGACGTCCGGGTGCCGCTGGTCATCACGGTCGCCTCCGGTGCCGGCCTCGGTGCGGGCGCGCAGCACAGCCAGAGCCTCGAGGCGTGGCTCGCCCACACCCCCGGGCTCAAGGTGGCCATGCCCTCGTCGGCGTACGACGCCAAGGGGCTGATGGTCACCGCGGTGCGCGACGACAACCCCGTGATCATGATGCTCAACAAGAAGCTGCTCGGCGCCAAGGGCGACGTGCCGGAGGAGATCTACGCGATCCCGTTCGGCCAGGCCACGACGGTGCGCGAGGGCAGTGACGTCACGGTCGTCGCGCTCGGGCGCATGGCGGTCGAGGCTGCCGCGGCCGCCGAGCAGCTCGCCGGCGAGGGGATCAGCGTGGAGGTCATCGACCCCCGCACGGTGCAGCCGCTGGACACCGACGCCATCGTCGCGTCGGCCCGCAAGACCAACCGCGTGGTCGTCGTGCACGAGGCCGTCACCTTCGGCGGCCTGGGTGGTGAGATCGCGGCGCAGATCACCGACATCGCCTTCGACCACCTGGACGCGCCGGTCATGCGCATCGGCGCGCCGTTCTCGCCGGTGCCGTTCAGCCCGAAGCTCGAGAACGCCTACGTGCCCGACCGTGCAGCGATCGCCGCCGGCTGCCGCCGCATCCTCGAGCGGAGCTGAGCCGTGGCGCAGGAGGTCCTCCTCCCCAAGCTGGGGCTGACGATGGAGGAGGGCACGATCCTCGAGTGGGTCGCCCAGGCCGGCGACGTCGTGAAGAGCGGGGACATCCTGCTCCGGCTGGCGACCGACAAGGTCGACGTCGACGTCGAGGCCGAGGGCGACGGCCGGTTCGAGCCGGTCGCTGCCGAGGGCGCGACCCTGCCCCCCGGGGCGCTCATCGCCTGGCTCCTGTCCGGTGACGAGCAGGCGCCTGCGGGCCCCGTCGACCAGGTCGCCGTCGCACTGCTCGAGGCTCCGGCCGCCTCCGACGTGGGCGAGCTCCAGCTCATGGCCCCGACAGCGACGCCCGCGGCCGCGGGCACGCCCCACGGACGCCTGCTGGCGTCGCCGAACGCCAAGCGGGTCGCCAGGGAGACGGGCGTCGAGCTGACCGCCCTGCGGGGTACCGGTCCCGGTGGCCGCATCGTGTCGGAGGACGTCGAGGAGGAGCTCGCTCGCCGGGGGGCGGCCGCCCCGGTGCCGGCGCCGTCCGTCGACTCGCCGTCGCCCGGTCAGTTCGTGTCGCCGCTGGTGCGCCGGCAGGCCACGGCGGCCGGGGTCGACCTCACCACCGTGCGCGGCACCGGCCTGAGCGGGCGCATCCGGAGGGCCGACGTGGAGGCCGCTGCTGCGGCCGTCCCCGCCGCGCCCGTCGCCGCCGCCCCTGCTCCCGCGTCCGCTGCCTCGACGGGTCCGCGGGCCGGCCAGGTCGTCCCGCTCACCGGCATGCGCGGTGCGATCGCGCGCAACATGCACGCCAGCCTGCAGGAGATGGCACAGCTGACTCACGGGTTCGAGGCCGAGGTCGGTGCGCTGCTGGCGCTGCGGGAGCAGCTCAAGGTCGAGTGGGCCGGCACCGGTCTGCGCGTGCCGAGCATCAACGACTTCGTCGTCCGGGCCGCGGGGCACGCGCTGCTCGAGCACCCGATGCTCAACGCGACGGTCCGCGACGGCGCCATCCACCTGCTCGAGCAGGTGCACGTCGGCGTGGCCGTGGCCGTCCCCGACGGACTGCTCGTGCCCGTCGTGCGGGACGCCGACCGGCGGACGCTGGTGAGCATCGCGGAGGAGACGCGGGCGCTGGCCGGCGCGGCGCGCGACGGCACGCTGACGCTGCCGCAGATGGAGGGCGCCACCTTCGTGGTCACCTCGCTCGGCTCCTACGGCGTCGACTTCTTCACGCCCGTCGTCAACCCCGGCAACACCGGCATCCTGGGTGTCGGCAGGGTCCGTGACGGCGTGCGGTGGGAGGGCGACGTGCCGCACCGCACCTCGGTGCTCACGCTCAGCCTGTCCTTCGACCACCGCGCCGTGGACGGCGCGCCTGCGGCGGAGTTCCTCCAGTCGGTGAGCGGCCTGCTCGCCCGACCCCTGCTGCTGCTCGCCGGCTGACCCGTGGAGCCCGCATGAGCGACGTGACCCCCGTGGACGCAGGGCTGTTCGCCTCCCTCGACCCGCCCCGGCTGCTCGGCAGCCGGTGCGGGGAGTGCGCCACGGTGGTGTTCCCGACCGCGCAGTCCTGCCCGCGCTGCTCCCGGGCCGCCATGGCGCCCCACGCCCTGGCCGACCGCGGGACGGTCTGGAGCTGGACGGTCCAGGGCTTCTGCCCCAAGCCGCCGTACGTCCCGCCGGTGGACGGCTTCGTGCCGTTCCCCGTCGGCTACGTCGACCTGGGCGAGGTGATCGTGGAGGGCCACCTGCTGGTCGACCGCGCGCTGCTGGAGATCGGCACGCCGGTGCGGCTGGCCCTCGAGCCGGTGCGGACGGCCGACGGCGACGAGGTCGTCACGTACGCGTTCACGCTGGACGAGGAGGCGGCATGAGGCCCGAGGACGTGTACGTCGTCGGGGGCGGCATGACCGCCTTCGGCCGCCACGACGGCACCGGGCTCGACCTGGCGGAGCAGGCGGTGCGCGGCGCGCTCGACGACGCCGGCGTCAGCTGGGCCGACGTCGACTTCGCCGTCGGCGGGAGCAACGTCTCCGGCAAGCCGGACTCGCTCGTGTCCCGCCTCGGCCTCACCGGGATCGCGTTCAGCACCGTCAAGAACGGCTGCGCCACCGGTGGCGTCGCGATGGCCACGGCGGTCAGCGCGCTGCAGGCCGGCCGGGCGGACCTGGTCGCCGTCGTCGGGTTCGACAAGCACGAGCGCGGCGCCTTCGCGGCCGACGCGGCGGCCTACGGCCTCGGGAGCTGGTACGCCACGACCGGGATGATGGTCACCACCCAGTACTTCGCGATGAAGACGCGTCGCTACCAGCACGAGCACGGCATCTCCGACCGCACCCTCGCCCGCATCTCGGCACGCGCGTTCCGCAACGGCGAGGCGCACCCGCTGGCCTGGCGGCGGGCGCCGCTGACGGAGGAGGAGGTGCTGGCGGCGGCACCGGTCAACGAGCCGCTGACCCAGTACATGTTCTGCCAGCCGAGCCAGGGCGCCGTCGCGCTCGTGCTCGCCCGTGGCGACCGGGCCGGCGACCTGTGCGACACGCCGGTGCGGCTCGCCGCCGTCACCCAGCGCACCCGGCGCTTCGGCTCGTTCGAGGTGTTCTCGCCGTGGCTCAGCCACGACCCGTGGAACAGCCCGAGCGTCGACGCCGCCGCGGCTGCCTTCGCCGAGGCCGGCCTGTCCCCGGCGGACGTCCAGGTGGCCCAGCTGCAGGATACCGACAGCGGCTCGGAGATGATCCACCTCGCCGAGACCGGCCTGTGCAAGCACGGCGAGCAGGAGCAGCTGCTCGCCGAGGGCGCGACCGACGTCGACGGCGCGCTGCCGGTCAACACCGACGGCGGCTGCCTGGCGAACGGCGAGCCCGTCGGCGCGTCCGGACTGCGCCAGGTGCACGAGGTCGTCCGGCAGCTGCAGGGCCGGGCCCCCGGTCGGCAGGTCCCCGGCGGCCCGCGGGTCGGCTTCACCCACGTGTACGGGGCGCCCGGCCTGTCCGCCTGCGCCGTGCTCACCGTCTGACCACCCGGAGGCAACCGTGGCACCCGACCTCAACACCTGGCGCGGCCAGGTGCGCGCCTGGCTCGCCGAGACGCTGCCGCCGAAGTCGGGCCGGCAGGACGACGGACCGGTCGACCTGGCCGTCTTCCGCAACGTCAGCGACGAGGAGGAGACGCGGCTGCTCGACGCCGTCCGCGTCTACCGTCGGGCGCGCTACGACGCCGGCTACGGAGCCCTCACCCTGCCGGTCGAGCAGGGCGGGGCCGGGCTCCCGGCGTCGTACGCCATGGCCTTCGCGCAGGAGGAGGCGGCCTTCGCCGCCCCGCCGTCGAGCGAGCTCATCAGCGTGACGACCGGCCTGGTCGGGCCCGCCGTCGCCATGTTCGGGACGCCGCAGCAGCGCGCGGACCATGCCCAGCCGTTCCTGCGCACCGACCTGCTGGCCTGCCAGCTGTTCAGCGAGCCGGGCGCCGGCTCGGACCTGGCCGCCCTGGGCTGCCGGGCCGTGCCGGACGGCGAGGAGTGGGTGATCGACGGGCAGAAGGTGTGGAGCTCGGGCGCCCGGCACGCCGAGTACGGCCTGCTGCTGGCCCGCACCGACCCGGACGCCCCCAAGCACAAGGGCATCACGGCGTTCCTCATTGCGATGGACACCCCCGGCCTGGACATCCGGCCGATCCGGCAGATGAGCGGCGGGTCGTCGTTCAACGAGGTGTTCCTGTCCGGCGCCCGGGTGCCCGACGGCCTGCGCATCGGCGAGGTGGGCCAGGGGTGGAAGGTCGCCACGGCGACGCTGTCGTTCGAGCGGACCTCGTCCGGCTCGGGCACCCGCCGCAAGGGCGGCACCTTCGACGACGTCCTCGGCCTCGCGCGGTCGCTCGGGCGCACGGGCGACCCGGTGGTCCGCCAGTCGCTGGCCGACCTCTACGTCCGCAGCGTGCTCAAGGCCGCCACCGCCGAGCGCGTGGCCCGTGCCGCCGCCGCCGGCGTCTCACCGGGCCCTGGCGCCTCCATCGGCAAGCTGCTCGCCTCCGACCTGCTCGTGCGCACCGGCGACGTCGCCGCCGACCTGCTCGGGTCCCGCGTGACCGCCGACGCGGGCGAACCGGGCTGGTTCGCGTGGACGGAGCACCTGTTGGGCGCACCCGGCTACCGGCTCGCGGGCGGCACCGACCAGATCCAGCGCAACGTCATGGCCGAGCGGGTGCTCGGCCTGCCGCCCGAGCCGCGCGTGGACAAGGACGTCCCCTGGTCCCAGCTCGGCCGCGGCTGACCGACGGCGGCCACGACGCCCCCGTGAGGGACTCCTGCTCGGGCGCCTGCGTGGTCGGTCGGAGAGGCCCACGGCGGCTGCCCCGGCACCGGACGGCGGCACGGTCCTGTCACGCGCAGCCGGAGGCGGTCCCGGCGCCTACCTGCCGTGCGAGGACGCCGTGGGTGACAGCCTCGACCCGGGTGACCACGGCGTCGGAGGCGCGACCATTCCGGGGGGATCTCTCAGCGGTCTCGGCGACGGCTGGACGTGGTGGCCCCGCCGAGCGTCGACGGCACGGTGGTCGACTCGTGCGACCCGCGGCACGGCCGACCGTGACGTCGGCAGGCTCCGCCCGTCGGCACCGCCTGCGCCGAGCGCTACCAGGCGAGCCCTACCAGGCGAGCAGCGTCGCGAGCCGCTCGCGGTGGTGCCTGGCGCTGCCGAGCAGCGCGGCGTCGGCGCGAGCGCGGCGGAAGTACAGGTGCGCGTCGTGCTCCCACGTGAAGCCGATGCCGCCGTGCAGCTGGACGGTCTCGGCGGTCACGGTGCGGTAGGCGTCGGAGCACCAGCTCTGCGCCACCGCTGCCGCCTCCGCCAGCGCCTCGGGGTCGCCCTCCACCTCGAGGGCGCGCACGACCGCCGAGCGGCACGCCTCGACCAGGACGAGCATGTCCGCGCAGGTGTGCTTGACCGCCTGGAAGCTGCCGATCGCCCGGCCGAACTGCCGGCGCTCCTTGACGTAGGCGACGGTCATCTCCAGGCAGGCCTGAGTGCCGCCGAACTGCTCGGCCGCCAGCGCGACCGCGGCCACGTCCAGGGCGGGCCGGACGGCCGCGTCCGCGGAGCCGCCGGTGGTGAGCCGCGTGGCCGGGGCGTCGGTGAAGGTCACGAGGGCCTGGCTGCGCGACAGGTCGAGGGTCTCCACGGCCACCGCGTCGACCTGCGGGTCGTGCGCGTCGACGAGGAACAGGTCCACTCCGTCGCAGGTGCGGGCGGCGACGACGACGAGAGCGGCGTCCGCACCGTCCAGCACGAACGGCACCGCGCCGTCGACCGTGCAGCCGTCGGCGCCGACCGTGGCGGCGACCTCGACCTGCGACGGGTCCCAGACGCCGTCGGCGTCGGCCAGCGCCAGGGTCGCGAGCTCCCCGGCGGCCACCCGCTCCAGCGCGGAGCGGGCCGCCGGCCCCGCGTGCGCGAGCACCTGGCCGGCCAGCACGGTGGACGACAGGAAGGGCACCGGGAGCAGGGCTCGTCCGAGCTCCTCGGCCACCGCGGCCATCTCGGCGAGACCGCCGATGCCGCCGGCCGACTCGGGCAGGCCCAGGCCCGCCAGGCCGATCTGGGCGCCCAGGACGTCCCACAGCCTGGTGTCGTAGCGGCCGCCGGCGGCCTCGAGCCGGCGCACGGCCGTCGGACCACCGGCGTCGTCGCAGACGTCGCGGACGGTCGCGCGCAGGCTCTCGACCTCCGCCTGTCGCTCGGCGGTCAGGTCGATCAGCTCAGCGGTCATGTCGACTCCTCCAGAGCGGCGTGGGCGGCGGCGAGCCTTGCGACGGGGACCCGCTGCGGGGAGCAGGAGACGTAGTCGAGCCCGAGCGGGGCGAGGCGCAGGATCGAGGTCGCGTCGCCACCGTGCTCGCCACAGACCCCCAGCTTGATGTCGGGCTTCACGGAGCGGGCCTTCTGCACGGCGATGGCCACCAGGGCCCCGACGCCGTCCAGGTCGAACTCGACGAAGGGGCTGGCGGCGAGCAGCCCGCGCTCGACGTACCCGGTGAGCAGGCGGCTCTCGACGTCGTCGCGCGAGAACCCGTAGGTCATCTGCGTCAGGTCGTTGGTGCCGAACGACAGGAAGTCCGCGTGCACGGCCAGCTGGTCGGCGAGCAGCGCCGCCCGGGGGGTCTCGATCATGCTGCCGACGAGGTAGGGGACGCGCACACCGGTCTGCTCCTCGACCTTGTCGGCGGCCTCGTGCACCTGGCCGATGGCGATGGCGAGCTCCTCGGGCAGCGACACCAGCGGGATCATCACCTCGAGCGCGGGGGTGATGCCCTCCTTCGAGACCGTCACCCAGGCGCTGAACAGCGCCTCTGCCTGCGCCGGGTACAGGTCGTCGTTGAGCAGCGCCAGCCGGACGCCGCGCAGCCCGAGCATCGGGTTGACCTCGCGCATCTCCACGGCGCGGTCGAGCTGTGACTGGTCCTCGTAGGCGCCGTCGTGCGGGAGGAACTCGTGCAGCGGAGCGTCGAGCAGCCGCACGGTGACCGGCCGGTCGCCGACGGCGCGCAGCAGCGCCGTGAAGTCCTCGCACTGCGCGTCGGTGAGGGCGTCCAGCGCCTCCCGGTGCGCGGCGTCGTCCTGCGCCAGCAGGTAGCGGCGGACGACCGGCAGCCGGTCACCCAGGAACTGGTGCTCGGTGCGGCACAGGCCGATGCCCTCGGCGCCGAGGCGCAGCGCCGCCTCGGTCTCGCGGACCGTGTCGGCGTTGGTGCGGACCCGGAGCACGCGCACGTCGTCGGCCCAGGCCAGCAGGGTGTCGAGCTCGGCCGGCGGCTCGGCGGGGCGGATGTCCACCTCGCCCACGTAGATCGCGCCCGAGCGGCCGTCGACGGTCACGACGTCGCCCTCGTGGACGGTGTGACCGCCGGCGCTGACCGTGCCGCGGACGGTGTCGATCCGCAGGTCGGAGGCGCCGCAGACCGCCGGAGTGCCGGAGCCGCGGGCCACCACGGCGGCGTGCGAGGCCAGTCCGCCCGAGGTGGTGACGACGGCGTCGGCCGCCAGCAGCGCGGGGACGTCCCCGGGGGTCGTCTCGGAGGAGAACAGGACGGTCGGAACGTCGCCGGCCGCCAGCTCGAGGGCGCGCTGGGAGGACAGCACGACCAGCCCGCGGGCGGCCCCGGGGGAGGCGGGGAGCCCCTTCGCCAGGAGCTTCTCGTCACCCGTGAGGCGCAGCTGCGCGTGCAGCAGCTCCTGCACCACCTGCGGCCGCACGGTGCGCAGCGCCGCCCTGCGGTCGATGGTCCCGGCCGTCGCGAGGTCCACGGCCAGCCGGAGGCCGGCCCGGGGGCTGGACCGGTCGAGCGCGGCCGCGCTGAGCAGTGAGAGCTTGCCGTCGCGGAGCTCGAAGGTCACCTCGGCGACGTCGCGCAGGTGGTGCTCCAGCGTCGCGAGCGTGTGCTTGAGCAGGTCCGTGCCACCCGGGAGCGTGTCGAGCGGCTCGCCGGACGCGTCGGTGGGCAGCGCGCTGCGGCGCATGCCGCGGTGGAAGGTGCCGGTGGGAGCGAGCGCCCCGCTGTCGGGGTCGCGGCTCGAGGCCGTGCCGATGCCGCTGCGCTCCCAGGGCCCGATGTGCAGCGCCTGCACGTGCAGGGCCAGGCCCAGGTCGTCCGGGAGCCGCTGCGAGCGGCGTGCGCGCCGGCCACGGGGGGAGTCCCAGCGGTGCATCAGGGCGGCCGCGGACAGCGCCAGCTGCTCGGCGGGGTCCTCCGGGACGGGGCCGGTGCCCTCCGCGGCGCAGACGGCCAGCAGCGCCTCGACCTGCGCGGGCGCCGACGTCACGCCCTCGAGGGCGTCCTCGAGCGCGTCCGGCGACACGCCCAGCGCGTCCTCGGCCACCAGGCGCAGCACCGAGGCCCAGACCTCGTACAGGTCGCCCTCGCGACCGATCAGGTCGATGAGCGACGCAGCGTTCGTGGGCGTCAGGCCGATCCCGGGGACCTGCGGCGGCAGGCCGCTCGCGGCGACCGGTGCGCTCGCGACCAGGCGCAGCAGCATCGGGTGGCCGGTGTCGCCGACCCGCCGTCCGACCAGCTCCTCCATGAGGTCGACCACCTGGCGGGCGACCGCGGGGTCGGTGAGGTCGCGCGCGGACTGGACGGGGACGGTGATGCCGGGGACCGTCGGCAGGCCGAGCGCCACCAGCCGGTCCATCTGGTCACCGTGGATCCCGAGCTCCGCCGGCCCGAGGCCGCGGACGCGGCCCTGGCCGTAGGGGACGAGCGGGGTGGTGGCTGCGGGCGCGGCCGGCATCAGACCTTCTGACCGGCGACGAGTTCGGCCTCGAGCTTCTCGTCCTCGGCCCGGCTGATGCCCAGCATCAGGAGCAGCTCCTGGTGCAGCCACATCCACACCGTGTGGTAGCTGTCGGCGAGCGGGCTGGTGAGCATGCCGGCGTCCCCGTCGTCAAACCTCTCCAGCGACGCGCTCAGGTGGTCCCGGTAGTGCGACAGCCGGGGGGTGACCTCCGACATGCGGCGCAGGATCCGGCCGATGGCGTCGTCGATGTCGTCGAGGCGGTCCCGGACGGAGGCGTCGTAGGCCGCGTCGCTGTGGTCGTTGGGCGTGCCGTCCGGCCGCAGCTGCCACGCCGTGCAGAGGTCGCGGAGCTGGTGGTTGACCGGGAGGAACTTCTCGAACAGCGGACGCAGCGACTTCTCCTCGTCACCGCCCGCGGCCAGCCGCGTGACCGCCTGGGCCGCCGCCGTTCCGGCGGGCGTCGGCATCACCATCGGGCCCTTGGCCATCGCCAGGCCCTGGTCGACCAGGGCCTGCTGCTCGGGGGACAGGGCGCCGCGGTGCATCCCTCGGATCACGAGCCCGACCAGGGCCTCGCGGGTGACGTCGTCGAGCTCGGCGGCTCCGGCGGAGTTCGTCATCTGGCTGCTCCTCGTGGGCGCCCTCGCCCGGGCTGCGGGCAGAGGTCGTGGGGTGTCGTGCGAGATCACACTGTGACTCGGGCCATAGTCTCCGTAAGCGGAGTGTCCGTCAAGAAACTGGGGTGTCCCCCAGGTCCTCCGATGCGGCTCGCAACTCGACTTCATGTCAAGTAAGTGCCGGTGGTGGCGTGCCGCCGTCCACGGCCACCGTCGCGCCGACGCTCGGAGCGGGGGGCTGACACGATGGGCTCAATACTGTAGACATCATCAAGTAAGAACTCCTGCCGCCCCGGGAGGCCCCGTGCTCCAGCCACCGGCCCCTGCTCCCGCCGTCCTCCGGCCGCGGGCCGTCGTCCAGGCAGCGCAGGCGGTGGACGGCGTCGCCGGGGCCGCCACCCGGTCCGTCCGCTCACCTGACCCTCCCTCCCCCCGCGCCGCCACCCACCGAGGAGCGCCATGACCACCGCAGCAGCCACCCGCCCGGACGTGTCGGCCGACGAGACCGGTGCCCAGCCACCCGTCGCGAAGCTCGTGTTCGGCTTCACCGAGGGTGGCCAGGAGATGAAGGACCTGCTCGGAGGCAAGGGGGCGAACCTGGCGGAGATGACGCGGCTGGGCCTCCCGGTGCCGCCCGGGTTCGTGATCACGACGGAGGCGTGCCGGGTCTACCTGGAGACCGGCGACGTCCCCTCGGCGCTGGCCGCGGAGGTGGACGTGCACCTCGCGCGGCTGCAGGAGCAGATGGGCAAGCGCCTCGGGGACCCCGCCGACCCGCTGCTCGTGAGCGTCCGTTCGGGAGCGCGGTTCTCGATGCCCGGGATGATGGACACGGTCCTGAACATCGGCCTGAACGACGCGTCGGTCCTGGGTCTGGCGCGGCAGTCCGGGAACGAGCGGTTCGCCTGGGACTCCTACCGCCGGCTGCTGCAGATGTTCGGCAGGACCGTCCTCGGCGTGGAGGGGGACCCGTTCGAGCACGCCCTCGAGGCGGCGAAGCAGGCCAAGGGCGTCCGCTCGGACGTCCAGCTGGACGCGGACGACCTGCGGGCGCTGGTGGCCGAGTTCCTGCGCATCGTCGCTGACCGCACGGGCGCGCCGTTCCCGCAGGACCCGAGGGTGCAGCTCGAGCTGGCGGTGCGGGCGGTGTTCGACTCGTGGAACGGCGACCGGGCCCGGCTCTACCGCCGGCAGGAGCGCATCCCGGCGGACCTGGGCACCGCGGTGAACGTCTGCTCGATGGTGTTCGGCAACCTCGGTGAGGACTCGGGAACCGGCGTCTGCTTCACCCGCGACCCCGGCAGCGGTGCCCCGGGCGTGTACGGCGACTACCTGTCCAACGCCCAGGGGGAGGACGTCGTCGCGGGGATCCGCAACACCCTGCCGCTGACCGACCTCGAGGGGCTCGACAAGAGCTCCTATGACGAGCTGCTGACGATCATGACGACGTTGGAGCGGCACTACCGGGACCTGTGCGACATCGAGTTCACGATCGAGCGCGGCAAGCTCTGGATTTTGCAGACCCGGGTCGGCAAGCGGACGGCCGGCGCGGCGTTCCGGATCGCCACCCAGCTGGTCGACGAGGGCCTGATCTCCCTGGACGAGGCCCTGGGCCGGGTCAGCGGGGCGCAGCTGATGCAGCTGATGTTCCCCCGCTTCGTCGAGACCGCCGGCGTCCCCAGGCTGACCACGGGGATGGGCGCGAGCCCCGGTGCCGCAGTGGGGAAGGTGGTCTTCGACAGCGGCACGGCGGTGGCCTGGGCGGCCCGCGGTGAGGCGGTCGTGCTGGTGCGCAGGGAGACCAACCCCGACGACCTGTCCGGGATGATCGCCGCCCAGGGCGTCCTCACCAGCCGTGGCGGCAAGACCTCCCACGCAGCGGTGGTGGCGCGCGGGATGGGCAAGACCTGCGTGTGCGGAGCGGAGGAGCTCGACGTCGACCTGACCGCCCAGACGGTCACCACCCCCGACGGGACGGTGCTCCGCGAGGGTGACGTCGTGTCGATCGACGGCACGACCGGGGACGTTTACGCCGGTGAGGTGCCGGTGACGCTGTCGCCGGTGGTGGAGTACTTCGAGGGCAGTCTGGACCCGGCGGACGGCGGCGAGCTCGTCGCCGCGGTGCACCGGCTGATGGGCCACGCCGACACGGCCCGCCGGCTGGGGGTCCGGACGAACGCCGACACCCCGCAGGACGCCGAGCGGGCACGCCGGTTCGGGGCGCAGGGCATCGGGCTGTGCCGCACCGAGCACATGTTCCTCGGGGAGCGACGCCAGCTGGTCGAGGACCTCGTGCTCGCCGACGGCCCGCAGGCCCAGGAGGCGGCGCTGGCCGCGCTGCTCCCGCTGCAGCGCGAGGACTTCGCCGGCATCCTGCGGGCCATGGACGGTCTGCCGGTGACGGTCCGACTGCTGGACCCGCCGCTGCACGAGTTCCTGCCCGACCTCGTCGAGCTCTCGGTGGAGGTGGCCGTCGCGGAGGCGAGCGGCCGGCTCGTCGACGGCAAGCGGCGCGACCTGCTCGCCGCCGTCCGGCGGCTGCACGAGTCCAACCCGATGATCGGGCTGCGCGGCGTGCGGCTCGGCCTCGTCATCCCGGGGCTGTTCGCGGTGCAGGTCCGGGCGCTGGCCGAGGCGGCCGGGCAGCTGCGCAGCGAGGGGCTGGACCCCCGGCCCGAGGTGATGGTCCCGCTGGTCGCCGCCGTCCAGGAGCTGGAGATCGTCCGGGAGGAGTGTCGGCGCATCGTCGACGAGGTCGCGGCGCAGACCGGTCAGCCGGTCGACGTCCCGATCGGCACCATGATCGAGATCCCGCGGGCGGCCCTCACCGCGGGCCAGATCGCCGAGAGCGCCGACTTCTTCTCGTTCGGCACGAACGACCTGACGCAGATGGGCTACGGCTTCAGCCGCGACGACGTCGAGGCCTCGTTCTTCAGCCGCTACCTCGAGCTCGGGGTGTTCGGCGTCAGCCCCTTCGAGTCCATCGACCCCGACGGCATCGGCAGGCTCGTGCGGATCGCCACGCATGAGGGACGCGCCACCAAGCCGGACCTGAAGATCGGCGTCTGCGGCGAGCACGGCGGGGACCCCGAGAGCGTCCACTTCTTCCACGCCGCCGGCTTGCACTACGTCAGCTGCAGCCCCTTCCGGGTCCCCGTCGCCCGGCTCGAGGCCGGACGCGCGGCCCTGCTGGCCACGTGAGGAGCCGAGCGCGGGGGACGGCCGCGCCGCTGCCGGTGGGGTCAGCGGTCGAGCGCCTCCGCCTCGTCCGCGGCTCGCAGCAGGTGACCGGCAGCGGCGCGGGCCTGGGCCGGCGAGAGGTGGGTGCAGTGCTCGACGGCGACCACGTAGACGGTGTGCGCGCCGTGCTCCGGGTCGGCGACGCCCAGCTCGATCATGGCGTCGTCCTGGACGACCAGGCCACGGCAGACGACCTCGCCGGGCGCGTCGGGAAGTTCCACCAGCCGGGCGCGGGGCGGCGCCGCCGCCGGTCCGTCCAGGTCGATGGTCCAGCTGTCGCGGGTGCTTGCGATCACGGGTGCCCCAGGGTGGTGCGCGGTAGGACGACGCCGCGCGGGCGTCGCAGGACAGCGGCGGGCCCCGGAGCAGGGAGACGCGCGGTCAGGTGCCGAGAGGTCCTCCTCGGGTGTGCCGATCTCGCCGGGACGCGGCGCAGTGTGTCTCCGGTCACACGCTATGCCTGGCCCCCGGTACGTCAACGGCAGGGGTCGGCGGCGGGGCTCCAAACCGTCCGCACCGGGCCCGCTCCCGCGTCCGAGACGGAGGAGTGAATACGTGCAGATCACCGGCAGGACGGTCCTGGTGACGGGTGCCAACCGCGGTCTCGGCCTGGCGCTCGCCGAGGCCCTGCTCGCCCGCGGTGCGGTGAAGGTCTACGCCGGTGCGCGGGACCCGGCGACGCTCGGACCGGTGCGGCAGCGGCTCGGTGAGCGGCTGGTCCCCGTGCGCCTGGACGTCACGTCGCCCGACGACCGTCGGGCGGTGGCCGAGGCCTGCGCGGACGTCGACGCACTGGTCAGCAACGCCGGTCTCGCGCCCGCGGGGCGGGTGCTCGACACCGACGAGGCGTTGTGCCGGGAGACGTTCGAGGTGAACGTGTTCGGCCCGCTCGAGCTGGTGCGGGCGCTCGCGCCGGCGCTGCGGTCGCGCAGCGGCGCGGTGCTGTTCATCAACTCGCTGGCCGGTCTTGTGGTGTCACGCAGCTCCCCGGTGTACGGCGCGAGCAAGGCGGCGCAGCGCATGCTCGCGATGGCGCTGCGTGAGCAGCTGGCGGCCGACGGGGTCGTGGTGACGACGTCGCACGCCGGTTTCCTCGACACCGAGATGGCGAAGGACGTGCCCTACCCGAAGGCGTCCCCGGAGCAGGTCGCCGAGCGCTCCCTCGCGGCGTGGGAGGCCGAGCAGGCCGTCGTCTTCCCCGACCGCTTCGCCGAGATGGTCGAACGGGCGCTGCTGACGCGGGCGCGGGAGGCCCTCGACGAACCGCAGCGGCTCATGACCTCGCTGGTCGCGGCCCTGGAGCGCGAGGCGCGGGCCTGAGCCGACGTCAGCTCAGGTCGGGGTGCGCCCCGGCGATCACGCACTCGAGGTGACCGGTGCCCTGCCCGTCGGGATCGTCGAGGTCCTGGAAGGTGCCGAACGTCTCGGCGTAGGCGTCGGGACGGGCGCGGAACAGTCCCTTCGGGTCACGCACCTCGGTGGGGGAGGAGACGTCCCAGACCTCGCCCTCGCCGTGGTCCTCCCCGCGGTAGACCCCGCGGCCGAGGCCGTCGTCGAACCCCTGCCAGTAGCCGCCGCCCTGGAGGTAGACGGGGCCGCCGACCACGGTGAAGGCGAACCGGTCGCTGCCGCCGTCCGGTCGCTGCAGGGTGATGGCACCCCGGCGCAGCCGGCGGTGCCCGGGGACGAGCTCGAGGTCCAGCGACCCGGGGGCGACGTAGGACCACGGCTCGCCGCCGTCGCGGGGGAGCACCCGGCTCTCGAACATCGAGAACCGGCCGTCCGCGTCCTGGTGCAGCTGCCAGAAGACCACCCGGTCGGCGAAGCGGACCATCACCCACTGGCGGACGGCGAAGCTGCTGTGGCCCGCACCGGCCGGCTGCGGCGCGGCCGCGCTCGAGACCGGGCCGCCGGTGCGACCGAGCCCCCACGAGTGGTCACGCACGCCCACCCAGCGGTCCGGGGTGACCTCGAGGCGCCGCCCGGCGACCTCGATCCAGCCCGCCACGTCGCAGCACTGGTCGTAGTTGCACCGCTGCGCGGTGAGCCGGCCGCCGGCGTACCGCTCGACGTAGCCCTCGAGGTAGGGCTCGTGCAGGCCGGTCCAGGTCAGGTCGTAGGAGATGCCGTGGTCGTTCGGCGCGCAGGTCGTGCGCAGCACCGCCAGCGGCTCGCGGATCTGCACCTCGAGGGGCCCCACCCGCAGGTCGTCGATGGCCGGCCGGAGCCGTCGCGACCACCGCAGGTTGTGCTGCCGGCCGTCGAGCCGGACGCAGGCGTAGCCGTCCATGACGTCGTTGTTGGCGTACAGCCGGACGGCCGTGTAGAGCGACGCGGTGCCCTCGTCGTCCGAGGCGGTGAAGTAGAAGCCGTCGCTCCAGTGCGGCGAGTCGCTCGCGACGGTGTCGAAGGTGCGCGCCACCTGGTGCCTCGGCCACTCGTCCGCCTGCGTCAGACGGCCGGCCGTGGGAACTCCTGCGGTGGGAGGGATCGGCGCACTCGTCATGCCGTCACTACAGCAGCCGGGAGGCTGCGCAGCAACGTCCTGCCGCAGCCACGGACCCTTGCCCGGGAGTTCGCGACTGTGGGAATTTGTGTCCCACAGCCGCGACGGACGGAGACCGGCATGCGCACCCTCGTCCTGGGTGGGACCAGCTTCGTCGGCGGTCGCCTCCTCGAGCACCTGCACGCGGCGGGGGCACAGGTGACGCTCCTGAACCGAGGCTCCACGCCGCCCCCCGCGGGGGTGGAGCAGCTCGTCGCCGACCGCAAGATCGACGCGTCGGTGAGCGCCGTGCTGCGGGGCACGCAGTGGGAGGCGGTCTACGACGTCTCCGGCTTCGTGATGGCGGCCGGGGGCTCCTCCTTCGAGCAGCTGGTCGACCTGCTCGACGGCCGGACCGGACGCTACGTCTTCGTCTCGTCGATCATGGCGTACGCCCCGAGCGGCTTCTTCCCGTGGCACGAGGACCAGCCGTACCGCGACGATCCGGCGACGACCTACGGCGGGTTCAAGGCCTCCGCCGAGCGCGTCCTGCTCGGGGCGGCTCGCGAGCGCGGCTTCCCGGCGACGGTGGCGCGGCCGGCGGCCATCTACGGCCGC
Organism: Frankiales bacterium; assembly: GCA_025966005.1. Classification (GTDB taxonomy): domain Bacteria; phylum Actinomycetota; class Actinomycetes; order Mycobacteriales; family SCTD01; genus SCTD01. Next base: position 639 of record JAOPVV010000056.1, on the reverse strand, counting down.
GAGAACAACATCTACGACATGGAGGCCGCCATGTTCACGCGGCTGCGTCGCGGCCTGCCGGTGCTGCTCCCGCACGGCGGCCTGGTCACCACGTCCTACGGGCACGTCGACGACCTGTGCGCCGGGCTGCTCGCACTCGGCCGGCACCCGGCTGCAGTCGGCGAGGCGTTCAACATCACCGGTGAGGGCGTGAGCTCGGCGCAGTACGTGCAGACGCTCGCCGAGATCGTCGGCGTCGAGGCGGACGTGGTCCACGTCCCGGACGGTGCGGGTGCACCCCGCGGCGCGTCGGTGTACGGCCACCTGTTCGCGGCCAAGCACCACGGGGTTCTGAGCACCGACAAGGCCCGCCGGCTGGTCGACCTGCCGCCGGCCCGCGACTTCACGACGGGCCACCGCGAGACGTACGAGTGGTTCTGCGCGTCACCGCTGGCCGACGTCGACAGCACCATCGCCGACCCCCTGTGGGGTGCGGGCTTCGACCTCGCCCTCGAGGCGGAGGTCGCGGCCTCGCTGCGGGTCCGCGCGTGACCGGCGCCGTCGTCCCTGACGAGGTGCTCTGGCGCTCCGTCGCGGCCACGCTGCGCGACGTGGTGGTCCCCGGCCTGCGCCCCGGCCACGAGCTGGACACGGCCGTGC
>JAOPVV010000334.1 GCA_025966005.1 Frankiales bacterium | reverse complement strand
CACAGCTGGTGGCTGCGCTGGTCCGGGTGCCCGGCCCGCCAGGCGTCCAGCAGGTCGTCGGCAGCCGCCACGACCGGCAGCGGCACGAAGGCCTCCAGGACGACGTCCGGAAGGTCCACGGCGAAGTCCTCGAGCGCCTCGAGGGCGCGCAGCCGGGTGCGCCAGGGGCAGACGAGCGTGACGCCGTCGACCTCGAGGACGTAGGCGTGCTCGGCGACCTCGGGCAGCACCAGCGGCGGCCGTCCGGCCACCGCGCGCAGCGCCGCCTCGCGCTCCATCGCCACGCCGTCAGCGGGACCGGGGGCGTCGCCGGCCGAGAGGTAGGCCTCCCACTGGCGGCGCTGCTCACCCTGGAAGGCGGCCAACGGCTCGTAGACCCGCAGGAAGGCCGCGTGCGCCGTCATGCCCCGATGCTCGCACGTCGCCGCCGGAGCGGCCCCGTCGCTACGCTCCCTCCAGGGCACACCACCCGCGCAGGACGTCCGGCCTCACGAAGGTCCGGCACACGCGGCCCGACGGGCCGACCACGACAGGAGAAGTGCGTGAGCGTCTTCGACCGGAGCGACCACCTCAAAGACGCGGGACACGAGCAGGTCGTGTTCTGCCAGGACCGCGCCAGCGGCCTCAAGGCGATCATCGCCGTCTACTCGACCGCCCTCGGCCCCGCGCTCGGCGGCACGCGGTTCTACCCGTACGCCAGCGAGGACGCCGCCGTCGAGGACGTGCTCAAGCTGTCCAAGGCGATGGCCTACAAGGCCGCGTGCGCCGGCATCGACCTCGGCGGCGGCAAGGCCGTCATCCTGGGCGACCCGAGCCGCGACAAGACCGAGGCACTGCTGCGCGCGTACGGCCGCTTCGTGCAGTCGCTCGGCGGGCGCTACTACACCGCCTGCGACGTCGGCACCGTCGTGCGCGACATGGACGTCATCGCCAAGGAGACCGACTTCGCCACCGGGCGCTCGCCCGAGGACGGCGGCGCCGGCGACAGCGCCGTGCTGACCGCGTTCGGCGTCTTCCAGGCCATGCGCGCCGCGGCCCAGCAGACCTGGGGCGGGCCGTCGCTGGCCGGGCGCCGGGTCGCCGTCGAGGGCGTCGGCAAGGTCGGTCACCACCTCGTCGAGCACCTGCTGGCCGACGGCGCGTCCGTCGTGGTGTCGGACGTCAGCCCCGACGCGCTGGCCCGCGCGAAGGCGCTCGGCGCCGAGACCGCGTCGGTCGAGGCGATGCGCACCGCGGACTGCGACGTCTACGCGCCCTGCGCGCTCGGCGGCTCGGTCACCGACGAGCTCGTCCCGGCCCTGCAGGCCCCGGTCGTGTGCGGCGCCGCCAACAACCAGCTGGCGCACCCGGGCATCGAGAAGTCGCTCGCCGACCGCGGCATCCTCTACACCCCCGACTACGTCGCGAACGCCGGCGGGCTGGTGCAGGTCGCCGACGAGGCCGTCGGCCGGGGCGGCTTCCGCTTCGAGCGCGCCAAGGCCAAGGCCGCCCAGATCTTCGACACCACGCTCGCGATCTTCGCCCTGGCCGAGAGCGACGGCGTCCCGCCGGCCGTCGCGGCCGACCGCCTCGCCGAGCGCCGGATGGCCGACGTCGGACGGCTGCGCAGCGTCCTGGTGCCGGGGCGCGACTAGCCCCGACGCTCCCGCGCCCCCGCGGTGTGCCCGTCACTCGGTGCGGAGGGCGCGAACCCTGTACCGTGGTGCCCTCGGCAGGGCACTCGGGAACGCTTGGCCCCGGGACGCCGTTCGTCGGGTACGCACATCACCGTCCGGGGCTCATCGCCCCGCCGCAACGAGGGGGTCGAGCCATGGGGCGCGGCCGTGCCAAGGCGAAGCAGACCAAGGTCGCTCGCGAGCTCAAGTACAGCAGCGGGAGCCTGGACCCCGAGCGGCTCAAGGCCGAGCTCGCCGGGTCGACGCCGTCGACGACCACCAGTTCGGTCGTGGACGACGACGAGGACGACGACGACCCGTACTCCTCCCCGGACGACGGCGAGCGCTAGCGCTCCCGCCGGTACCGGCGACGCACGACCTGCACGACCTGCACGAGCGACAGGGGCGGCCCACCGGGCCGCCCCTTCGTCGTGCGCCGGCCCTGAGACCACCTCGGTCGCCCCCTCCCACGGCGGTGGCCGCGTGTCGCGCCGGACGAGGGGACGATCGGCGCCTGCTCGGACGCGGGAGGCGGCTGGTCAGGCCTGGTGGGTGCCGTGCAGGGTCACGCTGCCGTCGCCCGGGCCGACCGTGCCGGCGACCCAGGCGGGGACGTGCCGGGCCGTCAGGACGGCGAGCGCCCGGTCGACGTCGCCGGGAGCCACGAGCGCGACCATGCCGACGCCCATATTGAACGTCCGCTCCATCTCGGCCTGCTCGACCTTGCCGCGGTCCTGCACGAGACCGAACACCGGCTCCGGCTGCCAGGTCGAGCGGTCGAGCGTCGCGGACAGGTGCTCGGGCAGCACGCGGGCGAGGTTGGCCGCGAGCCCGCCGCCGGTGACGTGGCTGAAGCCGTGCACGTCGGTTTCGGCGATGAGGGCGAGGCAGTCCTTGGAGTAGATGCGGGTCGGCACGAGCAGCGCCTCGCCGAGCGGGCCGCCGAGCTCGTCGACGTGCGCCTCGAGGCGCATCCGCGCGCCGGAGAGCAGGACGTGCCGCACCAGCGAGAAGCCGTTGCTGTGCAGACCGCTCGAGGCCATCGCGATTACGACGTCGCCGTCCTGGACGCGCTCGGGACCGAGCAGCTCGTCGGCCTCGACGACGCCGACGCCGGTGCCGGCGATGTCGTAGTGGTCGGCCGGCATGAGGCCGGGGTGCTCGGCGGTCTCGCCGCCGACGAGCGCGCAGCCGGCCAGCTCGCAGCCGACCGCGATGCCGCCGACGATCTCGGCGATCCGCTCGGGGACGACCTGGCCGCAGGCGATGTAGTCCTGCAGGAACAGCGGCTCGGCGCCGCAGACGACCAGGTCGTCGACGACCATGCCGACCAGGTCGATGCCGACCGTGTCGTGCTTGTCGATCGCCTGGGCTATCGCCAGCTTGGTGCCGACGCCGTCACTGCTGCTGGCCAGAAGCGGGTCGCGGTAGTGGGTGCCGAGGCGGAACAGGCCGGCGAAGCCGCCGAGCCCCCCGACGACCTCGGGACGGGTCGCGCGCCTGATCCGGCTCTTCATGAGCTCGACGGCGCGGTCGCCGGCGTCGATGTCGACACCGGCCGCGGCGTACGAGGAGGGCCCGCTCACGGGCGGGTCAGCGCGTCCTCGGCGCCTCCACCGGCGACGAGCGAGTCGAGCGGGTCCGCGGGTCCGATGCCGTTGTGGACGACGACGCCCCCTCCGGGCAGGTGCTCGTGGTCGGCGGTCGTGCTGTGTGACATCACTCGGGCGCTGAGTCCTTCCAGGACGTGCTTGCCGATCAGGTCGCGCTGCGGGATCTCGATCGGGTACTGCCCGTCGAAGCAGGCGCGGCACAGCCGGTCCGCGCGCTGGTTGCTGGCGCCCGTGAGCCCCTCGAGGCTGACGAAGGCGAGCGAGTCGGCGCCGATGGACGAGCGGATCTCCTCGACCCCCATGCCGCTGGCGATGAGCTCGGCCCGGCTGGCGAAGTCGATCCCGTAGAAGCACGGCCACATCACCGGCGGGCTCGAGATGCGCACGTGCACCTCGGTGGCGCCGGCCTCCCGGAGCATGCGGACCAGAGCGCGCTGGGTGTTGCCGCGCACGATCGAGTCGTCCACCACCACGAGGCGCTTGCCCTTGATGACGTCCTTCAGCGGGTTGAGCTTGAGCCGGATGCCGAGCTGGCGGATGGTCTGCGAGGGCTGGATGAAGGTGCGGCCGACGTAGGAGTTCTTCACCAGGCCCTGGGCGTACGGGATGCCGCTCTGCTCGGCGAAGCCGATCGCCGCCGGGGTGCCCGACTCCGGCACCGGGATCACCAGGTCGGCGTCGACCGGAGCCTCCCAGGCCAGCGTCCGGCCGGTCTGCACCCGGGTCGTGTTGACCGACTGGCCGGCGATCGTCGTGTCGGGGCGGGCGAGATAGACGTACTCGAACAGGCAGCCCTTGGGGGTCGCCTCGGCGAACCGGCTGCTGCGCACGCCGTGCTCGTCGATCGCCAGCAGCTCGCCGGGCTCGACCTCGCGGACCATGCTGGCGCCGACGATGTCGAGCGCCGCGGTCTCGCTGGCCACGACCCAGCCGCGCTCGAGGCGGCCGAGCACGAGCGGACGCACGCCGTGCGGGTCGCGCGCGGCGTACAGCGTGTGCTCGTCCATGAAGACCAGGCAGAACGCGCCCTTGAGCGTCGGAAGCAGCTCCATCGCCGCGGCGTCCGGCGACAGGTCGGGGCGCGAGGCGAGCAGCGTGGTGATCAGGTCGGAGTCGGTCGTCGCGCCCATGCCGCCGAGCAGGCGGGGGTCGAGCTCGGCGACGCGGGCGGCCAGCTCGCTGGTGTTGGTCAGGTTGCCGTTGTGACCGAGGGCCAGGCTGCCGCCGGTCCCGAGGCTGCGGAAGGACGGCTGCGCGTTCTCCCAGGTACCCGAGCCGGTGGTCGAGTAGCGGGTGTGGCCGATCGCCAGGTGGCCCTGCATCGACGACAGGGTCGCCTCGTCGAAGACCTGCGCGACCAGCCCGAGCTCCTTGTAGACCAGCACGGTGCTGCCGTCCGAGACGGCCATCCCGGCCGCCTCCTGGCCGCGGTGCTGCAGCGCGTAGAGGCCGTAGTAGGTGAGCTTCGAGACGTCCTCGCCGGGGGCCCAGACGCCGAAGACGCCGCACTCCTCGCCGACGGGCTGCTCGGGCTGGAGGAGGTCGAGCTCGTCGGGTGCGGCAGGCACGCGGGGGGCTCCTCAGGAGCGCAGGGGAGGCGTGAAGCGGGCGGTCAGAGACTACTAGGGAGGCCGGCGCTGCCCGGCGCGTCCCGCTCGCGAGGACCTTGCCGGGCGCGAGCAGGACCTCCGGCGCAGGGGCGAACGCCTGCTGGGCACCCGGTCGCCACCCGGCCTCCGTCCCCGGGGGTGCACAGGTCACGACCTCCGAGGAACCCCGGGAAGCGCACCGTCCTCAGCGCCACCGTCCTCGCCCTCGCCGTCGCGGGCACGAGCACCGGCAACGCGCCCCGGCGGTCGACGAGGTGACGGGAGGCGGCCAGACCACCTCCGCGACCACCGTCGGCGCTGGCAGCACGATCGCGTTCACGGCTCAGTCACCGGGCCTGGAGGGCACGGCCGCGAAGGGCCGGTTCCAGCTGCGCGACGCCACCCAGGGGACCGTCTCCTGCGTCGTGGTCCCCGCGGCGGCCGAGGGCATGCCGGCGATCGGCGGCACGTCCCGCGCCGGTGAGGACTCCTGGATCGACGTCACCGACGACGGCCAGGGCGGCGACGCGATGGACAGGGTGAGCGTGCGGCGCGGGGCACAGGCCCGGGACGGTGAGGACCCGTAGATGCCGGGTGCGCCGGCCGACACCGCTCTGTGCGAGACGGAGCAGGAGACGGACGAGCTGTCGCTGGGTCGCGGCACCGTGAAGATCCACAAGGCGAAGGCCGGCGAGACCGGGCCGGCGCCGAGCAGGGCTCGGGCAAGGGCGGCAAGGGCTGGTCAGGACGGCACGAGGGCCCCGGACCGCACCTGGTTCGGAGCCCTCAGGCCGGCGGCGGGCGAGCTCAGTGGACCGCGCGGTCCGAGCCCTCCCAGTACGGCGCCCGCAGCTCGCGCTTGAGCACCTTCATCGCGCCCGACAGCGGCAGCGGCTCCTCGCGGAACGTGATGGCCTTGGGCACCTTGTAGCCGGCGATCAGCCCCTTGGCGTGCTCGACGAGCTCGGCCTCGGTGGCCTGAGTCCCCGGGTGCAGCACGACGATCGCGTGCACGGCCTCGCCCCAGACGTCGTCCGGCACGCCGATGACGGCGACCTGCGCCACGGCGTGGTGGGAGGCCACGGCCTGCTCGACCTCGGTCGAGTACACGTTCTCGCCGCCGGTGACGATCATGTCCTTGGTGCGGTCGACGAGGTAGAGGTAGCCCTCCTCGTCGAGCCGCCCGGCGTCGCCGGAGTGGTACCAACCGTCGCGGAACGCCTCGGCCGTCTCCTCGGGCTTGCGCCAGTACTCGCGCATGAACTGCCCGCCGCGCACGCACACCTCGCCGATCTCGCCGACGGGCAGCTCCTTGCCGCTCTCGTCCTGGATGGAGACGACGGTGCCCGGCACCGGACGGCCGGCGGACTGCAGGACGTGGTCGCCGCGGGCGTGGTCCTCGGGCAGCAGGACGCTGACCAGGGCGGCGCTCTCGGTCATGCCGTAGCCCTGGAACAGCTCGATCTGGGGCTGCTCGGCCTGCAGGCGCGCCAGCACCGGCCGGGGCATCGGCGAGGCCCCGTAGGTCATGCGCCTCATCGAGCGGAACCGCTCAGGGCTGTACGACTCGTGCGCGAACATCATCGCGATCATCGTCGGGACCATGATGGAGTTCGTGGCCTGGTGCTCCTCGACCGCCTTGAGCACGGCCGGCGGGTCGAAGAACGGCACCGTCACCAGGCGCCCGCCGGTGATCGGCGTGCCGAGGATCGCGCCCATAGAGGCGGCGTGGAACATCGGCACCTGGGCGAGGAAGACGTCTTCGCGCTCCAGCTTCACGGTCATCTGGATGTGGTAGAGCGTGAGCATCATCGCGCGCTGCGTCAGCAGCACGCCCTTCGGCAGCCCGGTGGTGCCGCCGGTGTACATGAGCATCGCCGGGTCGTCCTCGTCCGGCTCGTCCGGCACCACCTCGTCGCCCGAGGCGATGAGGTCCTCGTACCGGACGTCGTGCGGCGCGTCCCCGTCGCCCATGAGCACGACGGTCTGCACTCCCGCCGCGGCGCGCACCGCGTCGATGACCGGCGCGAAGGCCTGGTCGACGAACACGACCCTGGTCGCGGAGTCGGCCAGGACGTGCGTCAGCTCGCGCGGGGCGAACCGCAGGTTGAGCGGGTTGACGACGCCGGCGCCGAGAAGGCCTGCGTGGTAGAGCTCCTCGAAGCGGGGGCTGTTCAGCGACAGCACCGCGAACCGGTCGTCGCGCTGCACGCCGAGCCGGCGCAGGCCGTCCGCCAGCCGGAGCACCCGGCTGCCGTGCTCGCCGTAGGTCGTGGTCGCCCCGGTGCTCGAGTCGGTCAGGAACGGCGACCCGGCGTTCCGGGCGATGGACGGCAGCAGCTGCCGGTGCCAGACGAGCTCCTTCAACGCGACCTCCTGGTAGTGACCTGGGTCACGAACGTAGGGGCAGGTAGGGGCTGAGGTCTGCACGATCGCCCCAGGTCGTCACGCGACCGTCACGTGCCGCGTCGGCCCAGGCCAGGCGACCGGTGCACAGCTCCACCCACGCCTGCGGCTGCACCTCGACGACGTTGGGCGGTGTGCCGCGGGTGTGCCGCGGGCCCTGCACGCACTGGACGGCCGAGAACGGCGGCACCCGGACCTCGACGTGCGCACCGGGCACCTGCTCGGCCAGCCGCTCCGCCAGCCCGCGCACCGCCAGGGCCAGCTCGGCGCGTCCGGCCGTGCCGTCCAGCACCGAGGCGACGGCCGCCGCCACCGCCTCGGGATCGCGCCGCTTCGGGGGCACCGCTACCGCCCCGGCGCGCTCTCGGTCACCCGGACGAGGCTAGACGGCAGGCCCGCAGGGTGAAGACTGCTGCTCCGCAGGCCGATGGGCCAGGGGTGACGGCGATGACGAGCAGCACCCCGCGCGAGCTCTCGGCCGCCGTGGTTCGGGCCCAGGGCGGTGACGTCCGGTCGTTCGAGGCGCTGTACGCCGACGTCCAGCCACGGCTGGTCCGCTACCTGGCCGGCATCGTCGGCCCCGACGCGCCGGACGTCGCCAGCGAGACCTGGCTGCAGGTCGCCCGCGACCTGCAGCGCGTCACCGGTGACCTGCCCGCGTTCCGGGCCTGGGTCGTGACGATCGGACGGCACCGGGCGCTGGACCACCTGCGGGCGTCCCGGCGCCGGCCGAGCGACCCGTGGGACCCGGCCGTCCTGCCCGAGGCCGCCGCCGACACCGACCTCGGGGAGGACCTCGCGACCCGCCGCGCACTGGCGCTCATCGCCGGGCTGCCGCGCGACCAGGCCGAGGCGGTGCTGCTGCGGGTGGTCGTCGGGCTCGATGCGCCGGCCGCCGCGAAGGTGCTCGGCAAGCGG